>NZ_JBSQBN010000072.1:0-23522 GCF_053850585.1 Shewanella sp. A22 | reverse complement strand
CAACGACATGTAAGTGATTGCTCATCACTGCATAAGCACAAATATCAATAGCAAAGATGGTAGCAAGTTCAAGTATACGAGAATCAACCCATTCACGCCGATGCTCAAAATTCTCGCCTGTCGAGTTATCGATACCACACAAAAAGGCTTTACGCACAACACACGAACAACAATGATAAAAAGGAGTGTCTTCTAAGCTAACGATAGTTTGTCTTGGTCTGGCCATCATTCATTACCTACAAGTACATAAAGATAACTAAAGACTAGACCAATGCTTAAATATTCGCCAACTATCTTGGGTGGCCATGTTTTTTGCCATGTTTTTTTTGGGAGATCCAAGAGGGAACAGCCGTTGGTTTCCTCTTGGTCTGGTGTGGGCGAAGCGCCACGACGTTAGTGGCCGCAGGCCATAAGTACAAAGCATAAAAATAAAGCAGGATCCCCGATAAAAGCACTCGAGGATGACTGCTTAGCGCTAAATTCCAGCTCAACAACATTACCTGACCAACTGCGGGTTTGATCTGTGCAGGGTGTAAATTTAAACCCGTAACTTTTATATGAAAACTTAACAATGGTATGGTTAACTTGAACTTAACAATACCAATCACGTATTAAATCACCCCAAGGGAACCACATGAATATACTGCAACGTTATAACCTACTGTCCACCAGCATATTAATGTGTTGTATCTTTCTTAGTGCGGGAGTGTTCAGTGCGGAGAGTACGGTAAATATTGATACCAGCAAGCTTGGCGACATAAAAGCGATTAAATTTAATAACCAGCAAGTGATTACCGCAGGCTTACCCACAGAGCCGCAATTTGCACAACTTGCTCAAGCGGGTATCAAAACCGTGATTAATCTTATTCCTAATGACAATCCGCATGCATTACAAAATGAGCAGCAAATCGTCACTCAGCTCGGTATGAATTATCACAATATTAGTGTGGACTGGCAGCACCCTACACAAGAAAATCTAGCGCAATTTTACAGCCTGATGGAGCAAAATGGCGACGCACCAGTGCTAGTGCATTGCGCGGCTAATTATCGTGCCTCAGCATTTTATTATTTATACCAAACTCGCCAAAACAACGCGCCGACGATGGCAGAAGCACTAACACCTTGGGGCGACTTACACCAAAGCTTTGCTGAATATCCTCAGTGGCAAAAACTAATAGAAGACGCAAAACAGCAATATCAAACCAAGCAACAGTAATGTAAATATTGCTATCGCATTAGCTGAAACTAACAATTTTTTTGTTTGCGACTTTTGCGTATTTTGCTTTGAAACCTTCAGTATCCAATAAATTGAGGCCGTTGAAGACTCTTTATAAAAGAATTCGTGACCCTGACAGGACGTCAGGCTAGCTTTCGCGGTACAGGATGTACCACCGGAAGCGTTAGCATTTTCACTCTTTACTGCAAGATGGGCCGAAGCAGTCTACACACGAAGTCACAAGCTGGATCGTACCACGTCTCGAAATTATCGCTTCTATTGCTCAAATCACATTGGGATAATGTTGATGTGGCGGCTGGGCCAATTCTTTGAATAAAAAGTAAAGAGGGAACAGCCGTTGGTTTCCTCTTGGTCTGGTGTGGGTGAAGCGCCACGACCTTAGTGGCCGCAGGCAATATCTAAAAAATAAAGAAAATCACCTACTGTTGAGTATGAAAACCTTTCAAATCCATTTTATACAATGGTGCTGGCAGTCGTTCAGAAGTGATATAAATACTGTGACCATCTTGGCTAAAACCCACCGCTTCGGCTTGCTTTATGCTTGGCAACATTATCTGTTGCGGCTGTGTAGCAAACAAGCTTAACCAATCGTCAGGTTGCGTTTGAGTAAAATAAAACGCGTGGGTGTAAGTTAATACCACAGCCGATAAACCATCAGCTGATATATCCATCGCAGTGGGTTTGCCAGCAAAACCAATCCAAGTATATATACTGGCGTAATCGAGCATAGCCGTGGGTAATGGCACGATTTGGCCCACCCTTTTTGCTTGCTTGTTAACCATTTCAACCGATGCATTATTGGATGCGCTTTGCTCTGACGGAGCCATTAATGGTAGCTCATATAATATTGGCAGTTTATCGCGTTTAGTCAGTAACAGTATTTTTTGCTTAGCTAGATCAACGGCTACGGATTCACAATCGTGTGCGCCATCTGGATAAGTAAAAGTCATGCTCCAACGGGGTTTCACCGACAGTGTTTTTTGTCCATTCAGTTGGCTTAAATCTGGCTCTTTGATCAGGTGTAATTGATACTGCGATCGTTTCGCTTGGTTGTCGCCAACGTCGGCGATCAATAAGTACGATTCACCTTGATAAACAAACGAGGCGATATCTTCCCAATCGTTATTCTTAACGCCTGTAATGTTAACTGTCGCCAACTGATTACCTTGGGTATCGATGGCAAAAATTCTTGCGGTGTCACCACTGTCGTTATGCAGCCACAATATTTGATCATTAATACGCGACACAGCTAATCCGCTAGCTTCGTCAATAGACGGAGCAGTAATACTGCCCGCTTGAGTCATGCCTGTCGGCATAGCGCACGCACTGGTCGATAACACCAACATCACATATATACACAGCTTTAACGGGGTGAACAGGGGCAGTATTTTGGGCATTAGCACGGGTCCATTGGGGTATCTGTAACGAGCAAGCCAGTATTCTACCCAATTTGAAATAGAAAAGTGTCAATGTTTAAACCGAGAGTAATTTATTTACCCGTTAGATAAGCTGAGTTTGTGTAGCGTGATATTGTTATTAAACAAAAAAGGCCACTTTCTTTGTTCCGAAGAAAGTGGCCATGTACGTTTTTAGTGATTGAAATGATGAATAAAAACCGCTAAAAACCAGTACTCTTTTTAATGTTTTTACAACAGATTAGTATTCATAGCTAAACTGCAAAGTGTATTCTGTGCCAGGGTCTTTAGCGTACACTTGAAGATCTTGTTGTTCGTACTCGGTGGTTTCACCTAAAATATTTTTCGCTTTCAATTTAACCGTGGTACTGGTGGTAGGAAAGAAAGTATAGGTAAAATCTAGGCTATGGAATGGTTTTTCATACACATCGTCTAAACCACCACGGCCGCCATAAGCAATACGTTCACCAAACACGTTATACACCAATGTGGCACTGTGATAACTGTCTGACGAGTCGTAACTTAATTGCAAGTTTGCCACCCATTGTGAATGCCCTGTCATGCGACGCGTTTTATTGGTTGGATCGATTTCGCCATTAGCCGCGATATCAATTTTTGAGTCGCCAACCGTTAAGTTACCGGCAACAAAAAAGTCCTCCCAAATGCTGCCTTCTGTACCCAAAAATTCAAGCTCTTGTAAAAACTCAGTTTCAACACCGTATACATAACCAGACTCAGCATTATAAAACTTAAGCTGACGGCCCGCTTCAGAAATACGTTGTATCGGCTCAATTGGTGCATCAACATCTTTATAGAATGCACCTATGCTGAAATTGTTACCTGTGTCTGAGTAATATTCCCAGCGTAAGTCAAAGTTAATAATGTCTGAGCTTTTAAGTTCTGGGTTACCGAAAAAATCAAAACCGGTAACAGGATCTTGGAATCGAACTGGCGACACTTCACGAAGGTCTGGACGAACAATGGTTTTGCTCGCACCTAAACGCCATTGCGTAGTGTCGGTTTGTTTCCAGGTTAATGACAACGACGGGAACCAACCATCTTCGGCTATGGCGTAGTCGGCTAAGTCATAACGCCCCCCTTCATCTGAAATCTCACCTTCTGGGTCAATCGGTAATGTGACTCGGCGGAAGTCTTCGTAACGCACACCTGCATACACACGCCATACATCGTCAAAGTCGATATCCATACTCACAAAAACGGCATCGTTCTTTTCGGCTGCGATGTAATCTTCTGTGTCGGTTGATGCATCTTTGAGTTCTAGCCCTAAGGTATTGTCGTTAATGTTTTTGTCCGAGAAAATCTCATCAAAATCACCCGCTAGAATAGTGCCGTTAGGGTCGGTTGGGCTTAAATCAACATCATAGCCTAAACGGGTTGCATAACTTTCACGAGTACGCTCAAAGTATTCATAGCCGGTAGTCAGTTTTACTACGGCGCCGTCTAAATGAATGGGATACATAAAGTCCCAACCATAATTTTGGCTGTCATCTTCTAAGCGACTGTAGACATATTTTGGTGCATCTTGCGTATTAAGATTACGTGATAACAATTGGTTGTTATCATCTAAAATCACGTTATAGGTATACGACACTTCATTTGGTGCATAACGCTCCGAACGTGCATCAGAAAACTTCCAGCTTAATTCCGCGTCGTTTAACAACTCGATAAAGTGATGACCTTTAATCTGATTGCTAATTAATGTGCGCTCTTCGTAATCAATACCATAAACTTGCAATGCATTAGGCTCGCCTATTGTGTCAATGGTTTCTTCAAGCCCCATGGACACATCATCAGAGGTATCTTGCAGATATGTTGTGAAGGTTTCGATTTTATGGTTGTAACCAATTTCTACCCCTAAATTAAGCATGCCAGATACTTGCACAATAGAGTCTGTGCCGACGATGTCTTTTTGGTTTTCAACTTGTACCTGGCTACTGTCGCCGTCAAGTTCAACTTCCCGTTTGGTATAGTTTTCAGCTTGCTTTTTATACGACACTGCTGACAATGCACCAAAAATAATGTCATCGGTAATGTCCCAGCGGTCACCAATGGCGATATTGCCATTTACAGCAGGGTCAGTACTTTGGCTTTGTACTGTCATGTCGCGATACATATCTAATGCCAACTCACGGTTAACTTGTTGTGCTGCTGGGTAATTTATCGCGCCATTAGAACCACTAACAATATCAATTGGGCTTATACCACCATATTGATTAATCGTATTGTTAATGTTGCTTGGCATACCTCGTGTGCCGTCGTCTTGGCCTGTCCAATCACCACTGCCGTTGTAGGTGAGACTGTCATTTGAGTCATTGGTATTGTAGCGACCACCTACCGACATTTTAAAAAAGAAGTCTGCTGGAATAGATTTGGTGCGAATATCCACATGTCCGCCACCAAATGCAGCAGGCGCATTGGCTGACGCTGACTTTTGCACCGACAATGATTCAATAATCGATGCTGGGAACATGTCGAGTGGAACAACATTACGCGTTGGGTCTGGCGATGGCACAGTCGCGCCATTAAGCGAGGTACTTGAATAACGCTCACCTAAGCCTCGAACATAAATGAATTTGCCATCTTTTAAGGTTAAACCTGTCACACGACGAAGCGCTGCTGCTGCGTCACCATCACCGGTTCTTGAAATTTGTTCTGAGCCCATAATATCGGCTACAGCAATTTGCTCACGACGTTCTTCAGTGGCTTCTGATGCTGAGCTTCGTAAGCGACCTGTCACAGAAATAACTTCAATAGGTTCAATTGGAATCACTTCGCCAGGGTCACGTACTGGTTCTGGTTCTTGCGAGTATACGGGAGTAGCTGTCAATAACGTCGCCGCAGAAATCACAGAGATAATGGCAAGGCTTAATTTATTAACGGTAAAACTCGGCTTGGTTTTCATACTTATACTATCCTGTATGCGGTTAGAGATAGCCGCCCTTGCGAGCGGCTATTAATAGGTCACAGATTTACGTTATCAAGGAGATTACTGTGGCTCGTAAGCCCAACCTTGACGCCAATCGTTCTGGCCATCGAATGCACCAATAAAGTTGGTTGATTCGAAGAAGTTATCATCCGTGCTTAAGTCTTTACCTTTGCCAAGTAGCGTTGTATCCGTTGCCGCTGGCATACCGTCAGTAATTGTCACAGCTGTTGCTGAGTTACCTTCTTGGCCCAAGAACCAAGTTTCAACATTCACTGCGTCTGTTGTTGCTGCATTATCAGAGCTGTACTTAAATGGCTCGTTACAGTCGATAATTGAGTGAGACATAGTTAACGTGCTGTTGTTAACGTTGTCGACTAAACCGGCGTAAGAGCCATCTAGCTCTAAACATTCGCCAGACTCAGTTTCAGCAGTGTTGCCTTTACGGCCTTGAACTAACACGTTGTATAACTCACCTGCTGTCGCAACTCGTAGTAAGATACCTTCACCTTTATCGCCACTTGCGTTAGCAATATCTGTACCTGGTAAAATAGTGAAGTTAGCTAATTTAGGCGCAGATACAGGGGTATCAGTGGCACCTTTATGGCTATCGCCTTCAATGCCACGGTTTGCATTACCATCTTCATGGGTGATGTACACAAACTGTGCTTTACCCGTCCAACCGTTAGTCCAATCTAAGCTGTCATCAAAGTTTTCAGTTAGGTAGACGTATTTCAAGTTAACTGCTCCACCCCAAAACTCAACACCGTCGTCGCCATTAGCATGTACTTGGATATGGTCAACTTGGGTACCACTACCCACTGCTGCAAATGAGATACCGTTCATTTCTTGGGTGTCATTGACTTTGAAACCTGCATACTTAATCACCACATAGCTGACTTGACCGCTGCTATCAGCATTGTCATTACCACCGTATGGAAAATCACCCACTTCAAACGATGCGTCACACGCATTGTGATCTGGACAAGTATTGGTTAACCCCTTACCCAGCAGTACCAAACCACCCCATTGACCACGGTCACCTTCTGCACCTGCAATGACATCTTCTTCAGATGTCATTTCAATGGGGTGTGTTGCACTCCCCTGAGCCATGATTTTTGAACCACGGCTAACAGCAATAAAGCTATTAGATGTTGCAAATAACTTAGTACCGGCTTGAATAGCCAATGTTGCAGGCGACGTATTATCACCACCTACAACCACTGCTCCACCGTCAATTTTGTACATCACGTTTTGACCCGCGAGTAAGGTGGTATTGCTCAACACATTACCTTCAAGGGTACAAATTAGCGTAACGGATGCATCTTTGTATAACCCCTCGGTAGCCGCTGATGCTGTAGTGCCTACAGGACAAGAGGTTAATACTGGTAATGCCGTTGGGGTTGGTGTGGCCTCATCATGTATGGCCGTTGTCCAGCCTTCCGTCCAGTCGTTTCTGCCATCAAATGCACCAATATATTCAGCATCCACTAAACGATCATCAAGGTTAGCTAAATCGGCTTTTCCGCCTGTTAGCGCAACCGAAGATGAGTTGGGCATGTAATCCGTTAGATCGGAAGCCGCAACAAGGTTGCCATCTTGCCCCTTGTACCATGCCTCTACATCTAGCGCTAAAGTACGGCCTTCTGCAGCATCTGCCTTGGCACTTTTAAACGGTTCAACACAGTCAATTAAGCTGTTTTGCATGGTTAATTCTGCGGTGTTGGCGTTGTTAACGGTATTGTCGTCGTTCACTTCTAAACATTCGCCAGAATCAACATCACCTTTAACTAGGATGTTATAAGCATTAACGCCCGTGCCTTTACGGAATAAAATACCTTCAGCATCATCACCGCCACTATTAGTACCGTTAGCCACTTGAACAGTAACGTTAGCTAACGTAGGTTTTGACATAGGCACAGCCGTAGCGTCGCTGTTACTGTCGGCCTCAATACCGCGGTTAGAACCGTTATCAGCTTGACGTATATAAACGTGTTGGGCGCTACCTTGCCAACCGTTTGTCCAATCTAACGAGTCATCAAAGTTTTCTGTGAGTACGATATTCGATACTGAAACATTACCGCCCCAGAACTCAAAACCGTCATCATTATTCATATGTACTTGTACATGGTCGACCTCTGTACCTGCACCTACACCAGCAAAGCTGATACCGTTCATTTCTTGTGTATCGTTGATTTTGAAACCGCCAAACTCAACACGTACATACTTAATTGAACCCGAATTGTCTTCGGTGTCATTTCCGCCATAGCTGTGGTTACCCACTTCGAAAGACGCTGAACAATTAGTTAAATCTGGACAGGTGTTAACCGGCGCATTACCCAGTAAAACTAATCCCCCCCATTGCCCCGCTTTACCTTCTTGACCTAAAGCCGTTTCAACTGACGTAAAGACAATTGGCGCTGTTGCTGTTCCATCAGCCATGATTTTTGAACCACGACTAATCACAAGGTAAGAATCGCTGC
The DNA here is from genome assembly GCF_053850585.1 of Shewanella sp. A22. Lineage (NCBI taxonomy): Bacteria > Pseudomonadati > Pseudomonadota > Gammaproteobacteria > Alteromonadales > Shewanellaceae > Shewanella > Shewanella sp. A22. Next base: position 15,443 of record NZ_JBSQBN010000072.1, on the reverse strand, counting down.
CACCTAATATTTTGGTGCCCGGTAAAATAGATAACTCAACCGTATTGGCGTTATCGCCACCAGCAATTACCGCGCCATCTAGCTGCCATACTACGTCGTTACCCAATACAATTTTGTCGCCATCTTGGCCACCAGTAGTTATCGTTGATGCTGCAGTAGAAGGGGCTAACGTCCCTTTTAATACCCAAACTTCTTTACCATCAACCGCTGTCATCGTGGTGCTTTTAGTTGCAAAACCACTGTATGATTTTTCTTGAGCAGTTTGAGTCGGTGTAGTGGGAGTGGGTGTTACCGGCGTAGCAGTATCACTGCCAGCATTGATATTGATATCACCACCACAACCCGCAAGCCCTAATGTGGCAGCAAGAGCAGTAGAAAGTGCAGTGAGTTTAAAAATATTTTTCAGTTCCATTGTCATCTCCGAAGACGGATGTAAGCGTGTGAGTAAATCGGCTGGATGACAACTTAACCTGCTAAAATGACAAAAAGACTGCGCAAACATGACACTCACATTTCATTAACATGACAAAAATATGTAAGCTCAATGGTGCCGCGGCTTAAGAGGAGTTTTTAATTACTCATGTTTTAACAAAATAGACAAAAATATAACTTTTATTCTGCTATCAATAACAACAGCAAGGTTTAATCTACATTAATTATACCAATCCCATTAAATATCTGGTCAGTTCAGAGTCTCTCAGTTTTTTCAATTCAAGGCACATTGATGTAGAAATGGTTGTTGCCTTTTAAATCGATGTAACACAGAAGTGGAATACCTGAGAGGCGCCATTCTGGCGGGTTTCAAAGTCCTTTATGCTTCGTTAGATGCTTTCAAAATACGACTGCATGGTCTATTTTTTTCCATAAAAAATAACACATTCCCACCATCCATGGCGGTCAGATACTGGAGGTAGAGTAACGCAGGAGCTTGTTACCGAGAATCACTATTCGCTTCAATCATCTGCCTTGCCTACAGCACTTTGAACTCCCGCTGAAAGATCACATATTTAATAGGATTGGTATTAATGACACATAAAAGCCAAACATATACCAAGTGTCTTCAATAAAACAGATGTAACAAACACCGTTTATTGGCGTCCGTAATCCATGTTTTACTGTGTCCGCCTATATGTAGCATAATGAATATTAACCATTATAAAGTAAGGTGTGACGTAAACTCGAAACATAAACACGTATTCAGTATTACGCTAAACGTGGCAGATAGCCTGCATCATTAACCATATGTACGACAAAATTATGAAGTTAATTGAATGACGATATGTGCAATGGCTTAAACGAATCAATCCACCAGCGCAACGAACAGCACTGCTAAAAATAATGAATATGGGTATATTCAGTCAGACATAATCTATTGGCACAAAATGCATACTCATGTCTGTAACAAAATATTAACTTAGCGGTTTGTTTTATGAATAAACAACCTAGATGACAATATTGGGTATTCGTTCATTATGCCTCCACGTTTGTATGAAGAGGTAATACAATGCCCTTTATGCCATTGCCTGACAATGTATTAAAATTAATAAATACTTATAAAACGAGTTTAGGTTAATTTAATGCTAAAATAGCCATTTATTACAGTCTTCAACAATCAAGGAGTGCCTATATGCCGACAGATATTATTATTTTGGGGATCTCCGTTCTTATTGCTATTGGCATTTTACTCCACCATCCTTCTAAAACATTGGGGCTACCTTCACTATTAATTTTCATGGCTGTAGGTCTCGCTTTTGGCAATGGAGAATTTGGTTTTGTATACGACGATCTACAGCTGACTTCACTTATTGGCACCCTCGCGTTAAACACTATTGTTTTTGTTGGCGGGCTAAATACCCCAATGAAACACATCCGCTTTTCTTGGAAAGAAGGCGGCATGTTATCCACGGTAGGGGTGATATTAACCACCCTTACTTTTGGCTTTATTTTGAATGCATTACTCGATTTTAACCTTATTACTTGCATGCTGTTTGCCGCGGTTGTGTCATCAACCGATGCGGCGGCCGTATTTTCTATTTTAGAGTCAAAAAAACTTAAACTAAAACACGGTACAGGCACTATTTTAGAATTCGAATCGGCCACTAACGACCCCGTAGCCCTGCTCATGGTCGTTATGTTAACTGACTTTATTATCAATAGCGCCAACGGAGTACCAACGGTATTATCGATAGTGTCTAGCCTAGGGCAACAAATAGGTGTCGGTGTAATTATTGGCCTACTAATGGGGGAAATGGCCGTTTGGGCACTTAATCGTATTAAACTGCCAGAATTTGGGCTTATTCCCGTTTTTATTTTAGCCACTTTCACCATCACCGTATCAAGTACAGAAATCTTAGGTGGTAATGAGCTTATTGCTGTTTATATTGCAGGGGTGATCATCGGTAACTATTTAAAGAAGGGCGCCGAAGTCAGTAAGCATTTCTTTAATGGCATATCGTGGTTAGCGCAGTCATTAATGTTCATCATTTTAGGCTTACAGATATTCCCGCAGCAATTAATGCCTGTGTTCATAGCCTCATTGCTACCTGCCATATTACTTATTGTCGTCGCGCGCCCATTGGCTGTGCAGCTGTGCTACTTGCCATTTAAACAAGCTAATTGGCGCAAGCGTTTGTTTGTTTCTATGATCGGATTAAAAGGTGCAACCCCAATTGTATTTGCGCTTATTCCCGCAGCGGCTGGCGTAGAGGGATCCCGTGAAATGATCCACATGGTATTTTTCATCGTGTTGTTCTCGGTCATCATCCAAGGTACCGCAATTGAACCGCTAGCGAATAAACTAGGGTTAAAACTGCAACCCAAAAAGCCTGATCTATAAAAATGATTCAATGCCCCATAGCAATGAGGCATTGAATCATTTTCAGCATCTTTGATATTAGTTATTTTACAGTGATTCTCTCAACTGATTTATCAGGCTGATGGATAACATAGTCTAATTGTACTTGTAGGTCTTTAAACCCATTCGCTGAGGGTTGATACTTCCATTGTTCAAGCGCTTCAACAGCCGATGCATCAAACACTTGTTTCGGCGACGACTTAGTCACTCTAACATTGTCCACACTGCCATTTTGACTGATATCAAATGACATTTGAACATAACCATTAAGCCCTTCTTTAGCGGCATCAATTGGATAGCTAGGCTCAATTCTTATCACAGGCATTGCCATAGCTTCGGCTTTGTTTTCAACGCTAAGATTATCGCCTGCAAATACCTGCTGATTAAACATAAAGGCACCAACACCAATAGCAAATGTCATTCCAATTAATGCTAAGGTGCTTTTCCCATGTTGCTTTTTCATCTGTAAGATCCTCTCTTTTAAGATGGTTTTATCCCCATAATGGGTGTGTAACATGCTCAAAGGTGCATGCTGTGAATAGGCCAATAATGTTCTGCTATAGGCAATTTTGGCTTGGGCTTTCATGTCGGCAGTGACTTGCGCATCACATGACAATTCTTGATCTTGTCTAAATCGGCGATAGCTCAACCACATTAACGGATTGAACCAAAACAATACGGTTAATCCATAAGCCAAGGCATTTGTCCATAAATCACCACGTTGATAATGATAAACTTCGTGCTGAATAATGGCTTGCTGCTGACTTTTATCGAGTAATGTAAAGCTCGTTGGCACCAAAATACTGGGAGCCATAAACCCTGCGAGCATAGGTGATTCAATGTCTGGATGGACCAATACCTTAAGCTTTACAGAGGGGATATCTAGCTGACGCCCACGCTGGATTAGTCGTTGCAGGTAGCCGTATTCCATCACGATATTAGCGACTAATAACGTGATAACGGCACCGTAGAGATAAGGCAGGTATAACAGGTCAAGTAAGCCTGCCGACAACGCAGCGGTATCGCTAGCAAACACATAATACTGCTGGATGATTGAGGCTGCGTTATTGCTACCAAACCAGCTAAAGTGGTGAGGTAATATCATTTGCAGTAAATCTGCAATGATTAATAGTGGCACGGATATCCACATAAAATAGGTATAGTGCGCCCCAAATTTAGACAATATAAACCGGTGCATTACCAGTAAAGCCAAACACACCACGCTCAATGAGATGGTTTGTTCCATAAACCAATTAATCATCACTTTTGTTCCTTTTGCCAATCATCAAGTAAGGTTTGCAGTTCGGCGACATCTTCTGCCGACAGCTTGTTCTTTTGCGCAAAACCGGCAACCAATGGGGTTAACTTGCCAGCAAACATGCGGTCCACAAAAGAAAGCGATTCTTTAACGGTATAGTCCTGCTCAGCAATTAATGGTGAGTAATGGTAAACTCGGCCTTGTTTTTCAAAACTGACGGCTTGTTTTTTGACTAAACGATTAAGCAAGGTTTTAACCGTTTTTTCATGCATGTCATGGCTTTTCTCTAACGCATCAACCACTTCACTCGAGGTTAATGGTGAATGTTGCCAAAGCTGTTGCAACACGACTAATTCACTATTACTGATTTCTTTCATGCGATACCGCTCATTTGTTGTTAGAACTTGTTAGGCTAAAAATGGATTACAAATGTAATCCATTTAAATTACAACTGTAATCTTAAATAAGCAAGTATTATTTTCGAGCGATTTACTCATTAAAATGAAAAAGCCTAATCGGATGATTAGGCTTAAGATTGAAATGTTATCTAACTAACAGTTTTTTTGTCGATGATAATTTATCTCGATACAACCACTGATAAACCGTCGGCAACACCAGTAAAGTCAAAGCAGTTGAGCTAAACAAGCCGCCGATGATCACCACCGCTAATGGTTGTTGAATTTCACTGCCCACACCAGATGATAACAAGATAGGGATCAGCCCCAATGCAGAGGTGAGTGCCGTCATTAACACCGGACGTAGTCGCCCTACCGTGCCTTGATAAACACTGTCGTACAGGCTTTCATCTGCTGATTGTCTGCGCTGGTTAATCGAGTCCACCAGCACCACACCATTCAACACGGCAACACCAAACAAGGTGATAAAACCGATTGAGCTTGGCACCGACAAATACGTGCCAGTGGCGTATAAAGCCACCACGCCGCCGATTAATGCCAATGGCACGTTAGCCATAATCAATGCCACTTGTTTGAGTGACCCAAACGAGAAATACAACAATAAACCAATAAGTGCGATAGAAATGGGCACCACCAACATTAGCTTTTGTTGCGCCCGTTGCTGGTTTTCATATTGGCCGCCCACCACAACCGTATAGCCAGCAGGTAAGTCAGCTTGTGGCACTATGGCATAAATATCGTTGACCACCGAACCCATGTCACGCCCCGATACATTAGCCTGCACCACCACTCGGCGCTGTACATCGTCACGACGAATATTCGGCGGCGCCATTTCAATCACCACATCAGCGAGATCGCCCAAGCGTACAATCGCGCCGTTGGCGCCACTGAGTAACAAATCTTCAATCGCATCTGGCGCATTACGATATTGCGCCGCTAATCGCAGGTTAATATCATAACGGGCGTTACCATCAATCACTTGGCCAGCACTGGCACCACCAATACCTTGAGTCACTAAACTCATGACTTCATCGACGCTAATACCGTAGCGAGCGAGTACTTCACGTTTAGGTCGAACCACTAACTGAGCTTCACCGCTGACTTGTTCTAGCGACACATCAACCGCCCCAGGAATGGCTGCGACTAAATCGGTTAACACCTGACCTTTTTCCGACAAGATACTCAAATCTGGGCCAAATATCTTAATCGCTAACTGCGCTTTAACGCCCGATAACAACTCATCGACTCGAGTCGCTATCGGTTGTGACAAGGTTAACAATAATCCTGGGAATATCGCTAGCCGTTGCTCCATCAAACGCTGTAATTCAAAACGATTGCTTGCTGATGTCCATTGCTCTATGGGCTTAAGACCAATATATATTTCAATATTACTCACAGGTTCTGGGTCGCCGCCAAGTTCTGGTGCCCCGATTCGACTTAACGCATATTCCACCTCAGGAAACTCCAGCAGCATGGCTTCAATTTTAGGCGCAACGTTAACCGAAGTGGCCAAACTGGCTGTAGGCGCCAGTGTCACCCGTAAGTTGATGGTGCCCTCTTCTAATTCGGGCACAAATTCAGTGCCAAGTTTTGGCAATAACAGCATGCTTGCAGCAAACAAAACAACTGCCGCTAACATCACCGATTTAGGGCTTGATAACACTAGCGTGAGTACTCGTCGATAGACTGCGTCAATGGGGGCCAACACCTTGCTTTGACGCACCACAATACCGCGTTTAAATAGAAAAACCGCCAATGCAGGTACCGCAAATAACGCCACCACTAATGCCGCCATCATGGCGAGAATAATGCTCACGGCCATAGGTTGAAATAATTTACCCTCTACACCTTCTAGGGCAAATAACGGCATAAATACGACGATGATAATCGCTGTTGCAAAGAAGATAGGACTGCACACTTCTTTTGCCACCAACATGATCCTAATCGCCATGCTTTGGGTTTGTGCATCAGCTTCACTATCAACATGAGTTTCAGCAGATTGGTTGGCGCCAGTTTCGCCGCTAACATGTTTAAAGATGTTTTCGACCATCACCACTGAACCATCAACTAGCATACCGATCGCAACAGCAAGACCACCTAAAGACATTAAGTTAGCTGACATGCCGTAATAAGACATGATCAATAACGCGATCCCGATCGACACTGGGATCGACAGTAATACCAACAATGTCGCCCGTATATTGACCAGAAATAATGCCAAAATAATCACGATAAATCCAAAGGCCATCAATAGCGCTTCAACCACTGTCGTGACCGCTTTATCGACTAAATCCGCTTGGTCGTAAAACACCTCAAATGACACTCCTTTTGGCAAGGATTGCTCAATTAAACTAATACGTGAATTGATGTCATCAATAGTGGCTTTGGTATTGGCGCCCATGCGTTTAAGCACAACGCCTGCAACCACTTCACCTAGCGCTTGTACATCGGACGACGAGCCATTAGCCGCTGCTTGCCTACGCGACATGGTCACTGCACCGACTCTTATTTCACTTCCAAAAGCCACATTAGCAATGTCGGCCACTCGTATTGGCGTGCCATTGATTTCGGTTAACGGAATGTCGGCAATGGCCTGTAAGCCAGCGTCGCCAGCGGGCAACAAACCATAACCTCGGACCACTAATTGCTCTTGGCCTTGGTCCATAAACCAACCACCAGCATTACGGTTATTACTTTCCAATGCTTGGCTAACTTGGGTCATCGACAAGCCATAACTGCGCAGTTTATTAGGATCAACTTGCACTTGGTATTGCAACACCTCGCCGCCAAACGACAGCACTTCAGTCACACCACTCACAGGCATTAATATCAGCTTCACTAAATAGTCATTTAAACTCCGCAGCTCAGATGCGTTGATATTGGTTTCGGGTTCCGCCCGTAAAATATATTGATAAATTTGCCCTAAACCTGAGGTATTCGGCCCAATTTCAGGGGTGCCAACACCCGTAGGAATCGACTCTTTTGCAGCTTGCAGTTGTTCAAACACTTGCTGACGTGCAAAATAAATGTCGGTACCTTCGGCAAACACCACAGTCACTAACGACAAACCCGTACGCGATAACGAACGCACTTCTGTCACTGCCGGTAATGCATACATTGCCGACTCGACAGGATAGCTAATCAACTTCTCGACCTCTTCTGCCGCCAAACCTTCCGCTTCAGTATTAATAGTCACCTGCACATTGGTGACATCCGGAAACGCATCTAAATTTAGTGTTGGCAGCATGAATACCGATGCCACCACAGCGGCCAGTAATCCAAGTAACACCAATAACCGCTTTTCAACGGCAATCTCAATTAATTTATATAACATTATGATGCCTTAGCGCTTAGTGGTTATGGATATCAAAGCCAGATTTTGCTTGCTCAGATGCTAAGAAAAAAACCCCCGAAACCACTACCCGAGTTTGCGGCGTCACACCCGTAATCATGCTTAAACCACGTTGACGTTCAATTACTTGTACCTCTTTGGCACTAAAGCGATTGTTATGTTCGACAAACACTTGCCAATCACCATCGCCACTGCGAGTTAACGCCGCATCGGGGACTAAGTATCCTCTGGCAACATGTTGTTTGGCAGCCAAGTACAGTTCAGCAAACTCGCCAGCATGTAAATCATGTTTAGGGTTAGGCAATTGCACTAACACCTGCTCGGTGCGAGTTATGGAGTTTATTTCATGTGAACGACCAATCAATGTACCGCGACGAGTTTGCTTGCCAATTCGCACTAGGGCTTCACTGCCAATATTGATTTGATCCGCTTGCGTTGGCGTAAGCTCTGCTTGTACCCATAAGAAAGACTCATCAGTAAGCTGCATTAACGCTGTTCCAGCCTCAAGCACTTGGCCTAGCATGACAATATCTTGCTGCACACGCCCTTGAATAGGCGCTAATAATTGAAATTGCCCAATACTTTTTGGCGTAGACACTAACCCCACTATTTGCTGATTTGTCATCATTATTGACTGCAAAATAGCGCGTTTAAGCTCAGCATTCACTTCAGTTTGCATCCGCTGACTGGCACTAATTGTGCCTGCACTCATGCGCTTGATGCGGTCCCATTCAGTGGCGGCAATAATATAATCTGCTTGAGCAGAAGCAATATCTGCCCCGCCAAGAGTTAACAACGGCTGACCTTTAGTGACTAATTCCCCTGGCACAACATGGCGTTTTATCACTTGCATAGTTAACTGCGGGGCAATGGTCATGGTTTTATCTTTATCTACTAGCAATTGCGCTGTGGCGACGGCTTGTAGGCTAAAATTTTGATTGTCTAACGTCGACACACTAATACCTGCGAGCTTTAGCTGTTCGGCGCTAAGAGTAATGGTTTGCTCTTCTTGGTGGGCTTCGTTAAGTTCATTTTTACTGGCTTCATGGTGACTGGCTTGGACAACCTCAATGGTTGTCGCGAGAAACACTATTGACACGACTGCACGCAAGACGTTGGTCGGCAGAAATAATTTATTGATCAGATGCATGGGTATTCCTAAAACATAACCCGTCAACGAACCTGAAAGTCATTGTAAGCTTAATCCCATTGTTAGGTTTATGACTAAATACTTTGGCTTTGCAGATGTTAACGGCAATGAATTTTGTCTCACACAATTAACCCGTTCAGCTATTAGTAAAAACCATTAACCTAGCGGTAGTGTAAAACAACACAATAACGATATAGAGTGAGGAGTTAAGCTATTGGAGGGCGATAACGAGGAAAATCCTCAGGCGGTAAATACAATAAAGTAAAATCAGAATAAACGTCATCAAAACGCTGAGAAAATACGTTATTTACTGGGGTAACCAATGCAATGTGACCACCATGGCATTGGCAGTCTAAACATACATCAATTTGTTGTGTTTTAGTTGAATTAGCCGCGTGCAGATGATCATCCATTTCCGAATGCATTGTCGAACCATTAACTGCACAAGCACAGTCGACGCACTCAGCAAGCACAATCACTTCGCTGGTCAATTGCAGGTGGGGATGATTGTTTTGATCTTCATTACTATTACCTTGGTGCAATTGATGCGCACCCAAGTTTGCGCCCACAAATTGCAGTAGCAGTAGCACTATCACGATCAATAATTTTGATATTCCAACTATTGAATAGCGGGAAAGTAAATCAGAAAACAATATGAAAGGATCCTAAATAATAGTAAGCCCATAGCTTAACGTAGCTAATAGTACACAATTTTTGTAAAAGCCTAATAAAGTTTACGCATATTATTTGCTAATAACGCTTAACGTTACTCGTTGGCAACGGTAAAGCAAAATAACGACTTCAATTTTATTCATAGATTTTACTTACATGACCATTGATACGTTAACACAGTTAATGTGCAGAACAAGAAATGGCTTTGATGTCCATCATATAAAAAAGTGTTGATATCTATGCGTTAATTGCATCATTCATGCCGAGGCGAGAGGATTGCTGCCTAGCAATCTAAGCTACTTTTACTTAACGAAGAGGACTCAACAAAGAGTAAAACGTTTTTAGCCGAACCCTTCGGGCAGCGTTTGTTGGTCATTTTTACTGCATTATCGACTTTTTATGTAGAATAACGACACCACAAAGTCTCTTCTTTGTACAAATGACCAACAATTCGCTGCAAAAACAACCTTGAAAGATCAACAGGCCCTAGATACCAACACATTTGTAGACGCTATTTAACCAATAAATTGGTGAAGACTATTTTCCAGACAATTCAGCCTGTAGCTCTTCTGTTATTTTGGTAGTCCTAAAATCTTTATATAAACTGGCTTCCGATGATGGGTCAAGAGCGACACCAGCAGATGCTAATAAGTTATCAAATAATGGCTTGGTGTTTTCCATTTCAACCAAAGCGCATAGCTTCTTTTGGTTATCAATACGTGCAAATGCAATTTCTTTTGGAATGGCACCAACTAAGCTTTGTTCAGCAACCTGCTTGCTAACTTGGCTAAATGTCGACTTATTTTGCACTGAAGACCCTTGCTGAGTTTGTGAGTTCATGGTTTTATCCATCACTTTGGCACGAGTCTCAATTTGCAGCGCTAGATCTGCTTTAGCATTGGCAATGGCCTGGCCTCTTGCCGCAGACATATTCCCCCCCCAAGCGACGCAACTTGAAGACGCTAAGCCTTTTTCACTTGTTGGCATAAACACCCAACTTGGCACTGAGTCATTATCAGCAAGCGGCGTAGACTGTGATTGTGGGGTGCTGTTACATGCCGCTAGCATTAAAACAGATGCAGAGATTAGTAGCACTTTTTTCATCATTATTCCTTTATTCGGATAGATTCCATTGAGTAATTTGATGTTGATATTTAGCTTCAAGTTTTGAGACTTTAGCTAAATATTTTTGAGTTTCGGGGTAAGGTAATCGCTTCATTAATTTGCTATAGACTTGATCGGGCGATAACGCATTAATCTTGCTATAAGCCTGCTTTATTGAGCGATTATTTCCACCATTAAATGTTTTCGCAATATTACCAGCCCCAGTATTGTAAGCGGCTATAACGCAATATTGTCTGCTTGTTGGGTCGTTAATACCATCGAGGTATTGTTCATTTAAAATGGACAAGTAACCCGCTCCGTAACGAATGTTAATCTTAGGCTGATACAGCTCTAGCGACGTTGGTGCTTTATTTTGACGATAAAATTTTCTGGCAACATCCATGCCTGCAGATTGAGGAACAATTTGCATCAACCCAAATGCAGGAATATGAGATTTAGCGTTAGGATCGAATGTTGACTCTGCATAGGAAATAGCGAGTAACAAAGATAAAGGAATATTCATCTCAGATGATTGTGTTTGATAAAAACTCAAATAATCCTTAGATAATTTGTATAAGTAATCTTCAGGTAAACGGAGGGTATTGACTTGAATTTGTTTATACGTAGGATTGGCTTTAACAAGTGTTTCCACTTGTTTTTCAGCTATCGCTTTACGTTTTTGTGATTGCTTATTGATCTCGTTAACTTGTTTGAGTTTATGGCTTTCCGCAATTGATGTCACCTTGTTAGGCTCATTTTTAGCAGCAATCTCACTCTCTATTTCTTCAATACTTTGTTGCGCATCAAGCTGTGAAAGCATTTGCTGTTTCTGTATGTCAATTTGCTCATTAACCACCTCTTCCGCCATAACCGCTGAAGGTTGGTCAATTAACGTGCTCACCACGGCTTCTTTATCTGTTAACGCAGCCTGGCTTGCAATATTGGCTAATAAGCCTTTTGTATTGGGATCGACTTTCAACTTGCGAATAACAAGGTCTTGATCAATAACCTCATCAGTTAAATTTTCTATGACCACTTGTTGAGTTAACGCATCAATTTTAACTCGAGTCTGCTTATCTTGCGTATAAATAATCTCTACTTCAGAAGAGCTTTGTTCCGGCACACGCCAAAATTTGAGTAACTCACCACGATACGCATCAAACTCGGCTAAGTATTCATCACGAAATTTTTTAAATTCAGCATTTCTAGATTGTTTAAACTGTGAAATCTCGGTATTACGTTGTTGCTTAAATTTATCAAAATCACTTTCTGCAGCGCTAACCTCTGAGCCTATTGATAGGCCTACACTAATACAACAGAAGGTTATCAGTATCTGCCAGGCTTTATTTGATGTCACTTGCTTACCCATGTTTTCATCCTTTGAAAATATCAATCCTTGAAATAAGCATTAAATTCATAGCGAGTTAATAAACTGTCTGCAATGATTTGCTCATCAATCTCATATACTGCATAAAAGTTAGCAGCTTGTGTGGTGAGCTTTTTAGCGAGAGGGGCTACTTTTTCAGTTTCATCTAACATCAATACCTGCCCTAACTCATCTAAGGTAGATTTGAAGTGATCCTGTTGTCCGTCATACTCGGTAAAGCCGGCAGCAAGTTGTAACTGCATCCCTGAAGCACCAAGATCTGTGCTAGTCATAAAATAAATTAAATTATGACTATCAAAGAAAAAGTTATTACTGCGCTGCGTAATAGACTCAATACTGTCCGCGAGTAAGTGTAAGCCCGTGAAGGGTATTTTGGGGGCAAAGCGGTCCAACATCACGCTGTCATTAAGTAAACTATGTACCACAACGCCAGAAACTCTTTGCTGCTCTGTAATTAAGGTTAATAAGTATTTTTTTTGTTTATAATATCGATACTTTAAAGACTCATTTATGGTTGAGCTTTTAATTACCGTTGGCATTCCAATGCTGGCTTCAACATGCGCTAGATAGTTGCCCACTCTAATCGTATTAAGCGTTTTTTGTTCTACGCGGTCAGTAAAATGAGTAATAAATCCTTGATAGCCTTCTGTAAGTAACTCTTTGGTATCTGACCAATTACCTAACCCCATTAGAATAAATGCAATGTAGATAAAGAAACGGGATATTTTAGAAAACAGACCCACTTGATCTTCATCTTCATCAATAGTTGACCCTGTAAGTATTTGCGCTACCGCTTTTTTCATTTTGGTCATGGAGTCACTTTTTTATGTTTTAGCGTCGATAAATCAATAAAGAAGCTATCTAAACTGTCACTAATCGCTAATTGAGTTAATTCACTTCGGCTTTTTTGACTATAACTAACGGCTTTACCTGAGTAGGTCTTATTCCAGATAGGTTGGTGATGTCGGCTCACTTTGACGATAAGATTATTTTTAACCATATCGGTGCGCGCACTAACAATCTTACTTGTGAGCTGATATTTAACTTGGCAAGTTTTATCTGGATTAAATGCAAACCCCTGCTGTAGCAAGCGTTCAATCATCCATTCTTTAACATGGCCTTTATTCTCACCAGAACTGTCTACACAGGCATTTTGTGCCATCAACTGCTGTTGTTGTGCTGCTAACTGCTCTGCTTTTCCTTTATCAAGGTCAGCTTGTTTTAAAGTAATACCCGCATAAACGATACAGTTTTGGTTGTCAGTCCAACGTTCAAAAATGGTCGCATTCTTTAAAATTTGTTCACTTGTTAATTCGGTATTTGCTTTATATCGTGAGTAACCCGCATCACCCACTGCACCAATAGTTGTTTTCTCGCGAGTTGAAACCGCCGAGTTTAACATTTTAGTCAGTGATGCTCTCGCGTCGTTATCGGCTCTTCGTTCATCTAAATTTTTAAGGCCAGTACATAATGATGCACCTGCGGCAATATAAGATTTACCGTCTGCCGTTTGGGAGCTAACCCAATTTGGTTGGGGACGTTCTGCATAATATTGGCCACAACTGCAAGCAACAACTAATGCTGGCCACACTGAAAATAATGTCACCAGAAATAAGCATAAAGCACGACATTGTCGTGCTTTAGCCTCTTTGCTTATTAAAGCAAACATAATTACAAACGCTCTGTTACGAGTTCATTTAATATTTGGGTATCAATTAAGCGTTGCTTAATGCGAGTTTCGCCTTCCATAACCAGTTTCAGCTCATCAATATCATCGGTCATAGTGGTTGCTTTAGAGTAAAAAGCGTCTGCCATTTCAACGTCTGCTAAAAATTCGGCACAAACTGCATTGTTATATGTGATAGCAATAGAAGATGAGTATTTAGTTTGTGCTTTTGAAAACATTTGACAGGCGTTTTCGTACATACCTTCTTGTACAAATTCAATTCCCATATCAAACATTTTTTCAGCATCATTAGGCATATCAGAGCTGTCTCCATCCATAAGATCAACTTTAGTCGTTAATGTAAATGGTGCTAAATCAGACTTTAACTCATCCGCAACTCGAGCCAAGGCACTGCCTACCAATTCTTCATCAGTTCTTTGTGCATCGTTAGAATCATTACAAACCTTACTCTCGGCGATTTCACTATAATGGTTTGAAAATATAATTTGACCAGACTCTACAGAAACGGCTTTAGGATCTAAGATAACAACAGCCGTTTTTTTGGTACAACTCACACTGTAACTTTGCGTTTTTTTGCATTTGTACCAGTTGTCGCCTTTTTGTACACATTTACTTCTTTTTTCAGAATAACGCGACGAATCGACTTTAGCAGAGTAACCAGCATTGATTAATGTATCTGCGCCGGTGAGCTTACCCAATTTAATTCGCGTTGCTGAATTAGTTAACATGCCATCATTCAACTTTTGCTCTTTAATAATAGAATCTATTTGCGAGCGCTCAACTAAAGTGAAATATGGGGAATTGTTAAGTTTGATATTAGTCAGGTTAGTCTCAAGAATTGACCCAGCTAAAGGCTTACGCTGATCATGGATCACCGCAATGCGTTTCATTCTTTTCGCGCTTAATTCTCGGGCAGGTTTTAATTGAGATACAGGAATTTGAGGAGTGGTAAATATTATATTAGTTATGCTCTCGAAACTGTTGCTAATTGTCTTTTCAATACTTACACAACCACATAATAATAATGTACAAGCAGTGGTTACTGCAAAGAGTCCCTTCTTCATAAATCCCATCCTAATTGATTTAAATCTTTATAATATATAAAGATTTAATGAAAGTTAGTTTTCTGTATATTCTCGAATATACATTAATAAAAGTTAATGGGAAGTACTTAGCTCACATTAATCACACTCGAATAGTAATATTGTGGGCAACACACAAAAACAGAACAAATATCAAACAGATTGATTAATATTCGTTCTAAAGTTAATTAAATAAGTTATTACGTATGCATTATTAAGTGCATACTTAATAAGTCTTTCAATAATTAATTGTTCCTTTGAAAATTAAGTATGCCACGGTTTGATATGTCTGATAATGCAACGATTAGAAATGCAGGATTAGAGATAATCATAACAACATAAACGCGAAGGGGTTTTATACCAATCCTATTAAATATGTGATCTTTCAGCGGGAGTTCAAAGTGCTGTAGGCAAGGCAGATGATTGAAGCGAATAGTGATCCTCGGTAACAAGCTCCTGCGTTACTCTACCTCCAGCATCT
>NZ_JBSQBN010000071.1:0-23942 GCF_053850585.1 Shewanella sp. A22 | reverse complement strand
TGTAGGTACCATTTTCATCGACAATCAATAGACCACCAGCTAATGTGACTTCAGTCCCTGCTGGGTATGTTTGGCCGTCAACTTCTATGCTGACCACACTTAAATCAGAGTCTGGATCGGAGTCATTTAATAAAACATTACCGGATGCAACTTGGTCTTCGTTTACTGTAATAGTGTCGTTGGCTAATATCGAAGGAGTATCATTCTCACCAATATTCTCTTCTTGAATCACTGCTGTTGGGGTAGCAGCTTGTTCACTTGTGTCATAACCTGTAGCGGCAATTGTTTCGCTACCGTCTCGTGTTACGGCAACAAATCCAGAATCTCCTTGGTTTGCAATGGCTGTGCCGGCGGCAGTTTCTGGTAGATCTTGAGTAGGGTCTTCTCCAGAAGCTATTAATGCTTGCAGGGCTTCGATTTCATCGAAAGCCTGCTGATCCGCCAATGGTTCATTGTTAGTATCAACTAATGCAATCAGTGGTTCGTCATTAGGGGCGGTTACACTATTGAAAATAGTACCGTCATCAAACGTTATAACGAAACCAAGATCATTGCTGCTGGAAACGATCGCACCAGCAGGAACAAATTGCCCAACTTGTAGCGCCTTGGTTTCATTGTTAATCGTTATTGTTAGGGTACTTTCTGAGGTAGAAAGTATCCCGTTTTGTGACGTTGTAATCGATCCCATATGAAGCTCCCAACAGCTCAAATATACTTAAAGCACTAAAACGGTAATATGTATTATATTTGTTTAGTTAACTACTAGTATTGGCATTAAAATTAATGTAGGTACAGTCTGATAACAATATCACCAGTCGTCACGGTAGTCAATTTTTTGACACTTGATGAGAACATGCTAAATATTTTATATAACAGATAATTATTACAGTGGTGTTATACATTCTAAATGTCTGGTAGACATTTAGAATGTTACAGATTACAAATTAGTTCTTACCTCTATATCGGCAACTAACAATCAATATTTATTGGTGACCTTATAGATAAGCCTCCAATATGTCGGCTTCTTTCAAGGTGAGACAATGTAAATAACTAAAAAACCTGCAAAATTGCAGGTTTTTGTTGGTTAAAATATAACGTAATATTTACATTGTATTGGCAGCGTTGCGGTAACTATGAGCCGCTGTTGCATTTTCACCTAGTTGTTCTTGTGTTTGTGCTAAAGCGAGCCAAGATTGATGTGTCGGTGTAATGCGACATACATTTTGCCAGTGTATCTTCGCCTGTTTGGCATTACGTTGTTGCATGGCTAATTTTGCTAGACATATTTGATAGTCGGCATCATTTTCATGGGTCGTCTCTAAACGACTCAACAATTTACGTACAGTTTCATCTTGGGCACCAATCAACTCTGGTATTGCAGAAAATAAAGCCGCTGATGGCGATGCTTTAAGTTGTTTACTAATTAGCTTACTTGCTTGCTCTTTACGATCATGCTGATTAAGTCCACGTGCATACGCTAATATTAATTCTTCTTTATTTCGTTCTGATTTGTTTAACCAATGCCAATATTTATTCAGTTCCGCTTCGGAGGTGTTTGCTGCATCTAATAGTAAAATACGGTGTGTTGAAGTACTGAGTTGATTGAATTCGGCATCCGTCAATATTTGTCGCTGTTTCAAAATAGGTAATAGCAATTTTAACGCTGGCCAATCTTGCTGTTGTTGATATAACTCTAGTGCAAGTTTTAACACCGGAGCACTACTTTTACTTGTAGGGTTAAGCTTATTCAGTATTTCGCGGGCTTTATCTAGCTCACCTTGCTTCATTAAATAACGAGTACGTGATGTTAAAACCGCGGTTTTAGCAATAGGGTTCTTTTCTGCTTGAGTTAAATAATGCTCTCGAGCAGCCATATCTCCTTGATAATGTGCCGCTCTTGCTGCTGCAAATAAATTTAATACAGGAATTTCACCTTTTTCGGCCCCTTTTGCCATGGCTTTTTCTGCCGAGGTCCAATCTTCTTCTGCCAGTGCTAACGCTCCAGCTAATGTGTATTTTTTAGCGGCTTTTCTACGCCATTGTTCAGGTAGATATCGACTACTTAATACTATATTTAATAATAGAACGATTAACCATTCAAGCAATTGCAGAGCAAAATAAAAAACAATTAACCCAACAACACCTGTCACTAAACTGGTTTCTATTTGATAGTCACCAATAGCAATATAAACATAACCACTTTGACCGATAATCAGTGGACTTAAGCACAATGCGATTAAGACAAGCAGCACATACACTAAGGTTTTAATCATTGTGCTAGTTCCTCCGTAGGCATTATTTCACCGTAGGTTACCAGCTGCTGTAAAAGCGCAGTGGCTTGGAATTTATTGAGTGATATTTTTTCAATTGTGACCTTGGCAAGTTTGTCTAATGTTTCTATCGTTTTTTCTGTCTTGGGGTCGGTTAAATCAAAGTATTGTTGAAGCCATTTATTGGCTAACGCAATTGACTGTTGATAGTTGACTTGATCAAATCGGTATAATGACAATTGTGCTTGAAGTAATTTGTTACGGATGTTTTCGACCAAATACCATTGCTGCTCTGGTGTTAATAATGGTTCTAAATCGGTAGTTCGTTTACGAATAGTAATGAAACCATCGGTTAAGTCATGCCAAGTTCGGGCTAAGTTTTGTTGCCAATCGTCAATTGAGTCAGTCATTGGCTGTGCATTTGTGTCTTTGGAAAAATTTTCATCAACGCGATTTAATGGTAATTGTGTTAAACCATCCATAAGCGTATCTAATTCAAAAATGCTATTGGTTATGTCTGTTGTTTTTAATGCGTTAACTTTGACTATGTCATTAGCTAAAGCTTTACGTAATACGGTTAATGCAGGATCTTGCATTGCACTAATGCGCTCATCTGCCGATTGTAATAAGCCAATAGCTGTTTGTGGATCATTTTCCAACCACAGTTTTCTACTTGCCATGCGTACAAGGTATTCTGCTTCTGATGCCATCCAATGATTTGGACTACGCTGGGCGATTATTGCGACTCGATCATGCAGTTGTTTCGTTGATTGTTGTAGTTCAGCTAATTTTGCATACGCTTTAGTATCGTTCAACTGTTGTTGCTCTAACAATGCGATGCGTTTATTGGTTGTCATGATCGTTTGCTGAAAATCAGATTTCAGCAATGTATTTTGTTTTATTTGCTCAGAAATATTTTGCGCTAACTGAGTTTGTTCATTGCTCTGTTGGTTAAGCTGCAAATAGAGCCAATAACATGCCGCGATAGCGATTATTGCTACGACTAAGCTTAGCATTACCCCAATGCGGATCCACCAAGAACTGGGTTTAGCTTTTCGTCGGCTGTTATTGACAGAAATGTTTGATTGTTTGTTATTGGTTTTGCTGTCAACAGATGATTGGCTAGTGGTGTTGCCTTTTGGTGGGTGAGCCGGCTTTTCTGCTGGACTCGTCGCAGGAGAAATCACTTTCTCATCCTGATGGGCTGGCGAGTTTGGATCTTTTTTATTGTTTTCCATGAACAGTCCTTGAAAGCAAAAATATAACCAATAAAAGCAATATTATAAGTGCATGTCGATGCTACACAACAATACCAGAACAATTATAACGCAAGACTCGCTAGTATAGCTTGAGTATTTGCTCCATTTGCATTGGTAATATGGGTTAACCCCATTGCTTTTGCTTGTATTTCGACACGATGACTAGGGACTATAATATGACATGCACGTAACCATGCAAATGATTCTTTTGGTACAAGGTCGACTAAATTGGATAATATTTCACCACTGGTCACGATAATGGTATCAATGCCGAAGCTTTTCCACTGCTGACAAATGTCATGTCGATCAAATGTCGGTGTCGTACGTTGATACACCTGCCAATAGTTTACATGAGCACCTCGCTCAGTTAATTGTTCTGCAAGAGTTTCACGTCCTCCAATCCCGCGAATAATAATAAACGATTGTTTATCGATATGTTGAAGTTGCGGTAGGGATAATAAGCCCTCACTGTCTTGACTGAGTTCTGGTGAAGTATAAGCGTTAATATTATATTGCGCTAAAGTGTCGGCTGTTGCTTGCCCTACGGCAAAATAACGACAATGAGTAGGAAACTGTCGTTGTAATTTTTGCGCAGCAAAATCCACTGCATTAGTGCTAATAAAGAGTAAATTGTCGGTGTTATCTAAGACGGAAGGTGTAAGTTGTTCAGTGGTTTCTACCACTGATAATAGCGGAGTAACAAAATAAGCAACACCGCGAAGCGAGAGTTGCTCTTCCATTGCTTGATTGCGCCCAGACGGGCGCGTTAGCAAGACTTTCATGGCCTGTTATCTTGATAATGTAAAATTAGCTAGCATATACAGCATCTAAAATCGTTTTAGCGCCGCGGCTGAGTAAATCATCAGCTAACGCTTGTCCTAAGTTTATTGCATCTGTTTTGGGCCCCGATACAGTACCATCAATCACTTGGCTTCCATCTGGGTTACCCACTAAACCTCGTAGGGTGAGGGTGTCGCCGTTTATTTCAGCAAAAGCGCCAATAGGGACTTGGCACCCTCCCTCAAGACGGGTATTCATTGCTCGTTCAGCAAGCACTCTGTAACGAGTTTCTAAATGTTCAAGCGGTGCTAACAACGCTTTAACGCGTTCATCATTGATGCGGCATTCAATACCCACAGCACCTTGACCATTAGCTGGCAGTGATTCTTCTGCAGAAATAAAACTGGCAATACGTTCTTTTAGTTTTAAGCGAATAAGTCCGGCAGCGGCTAAAATAATGGCATCATAATCACCGCCATCAAGCTTTGCTAAACGGGTACCGACATTGCCACGTAAGTCTTTGATCACTAAATCAGGACGAGCTGCTCTAATTTGGCACTGACGACGTAGACTTGATGTACCTACCACAGCGCCTTGAGGCAATTCGCTGATAGATTTATAGCTGTTTGATACAAAAGCGTCGCGAGGGTCTTCGCGTTGACAAATAACCTGTAAGCCTAAGCCATCAGGAAAATCGACTGGTACGTCTTTCATTGAATGCACCGCAATATCTGCACGATTTTCAAGTATTGCTACTTCAAGTTCTTTTACAAATAAGCCTTTACCACCAACTTTTGCCAAAGGAGTATCTAAAATTACATCACCTTTGGTACTCATTGGTAATAGCTCAACGGTGAGTCCTGGGTGAAGACGTTCAAGCTCAGCTTTCACAAATTCAGCTTGCCACATTGCAAGCGGGCTTTTACGTGTTGCGATACGAATTATATTTTCAGGCATGGTAGTCGATCCAATCAGGTAGCGTTATTAAGCTAATGCTATCATTGCCAACGATTTGATGTAAGAAGTTGATGCTAATTGTTTGAAGTCTGTAGGGCTTATTTAAAGGGTACTGTCTTGATTAACTACTGGCGAAATAAAAAATAAATGCTACGATGATCACTGTTTTGATGAAAATGTGATCTTAGTTGGTTAAATATTGTGCGAGTGAATAATTTATTTTATTTGTAACTAAAGATCTGTGCCAGTAAAAGAATAAAGGAAGTGAATCTTGACCGATAAAGCCGCATATTATCAAAAGGATTTAGCTAACAAATTAAATAGCATTCGATTGGCGAGAGCCCTCGATGTGATGTCTGATTTACAGCAAAGATTATTTCATGTTATTCCTTTTTTAATCCAGAACAATCAAATAAATGTTCCTGGAATTATCGACCCAGCCACACCGTGTGGCATAAAGGGTTTTGCTTTATCAAACACAATAATTACAGCGTGTGATGCCTTGTGCTTACCTATTCCAAACGCAACTCATTTAGACACAACTCATTCTAACCTTGATGCATTTGAAGGTGTATACGCCATGGGCAGCACTGCCAGTTTTGGGCAAAACCCTCAAAGTGATGTGGATATATGGTTGGTTTATAATAGTAACCTGACTCATGAGCAGCTTAAGTTAGTTGAATATAAAAATAAGCTTATAAGTGACTGGTTTGCTGGTTTTGAGTTTGAAGTTAACATTTATCTTGTTCACCCTATGCAATTTACACAGTGCAACGCATTTGATAATTGCCAGTCCGTAGGCATAGAAAATAGTGGCAGTAGCCAACACTGGTTATTACTTGAGGAGTTTTATCGCACTCATATTCGGCTTGCGGGAAAAATTGTTGCGTGGTGGCCAAATGCTGATAATCAAGAGACCGATACCAGTTTACTTTACCTTGGTGATATTAATTCGTTACCCGCAGCTGAATATTTTGGCGCGTCATTATGGCAGCTGTATAAAGGATTAAATAAACCTCATAAAGCCTTGCTGAAAGTATTATTGTTGGAAACATATGCCTCGGAATATCCCCATACAACATTAATTACTCAACAAATTTGGCAATACTGTGAACAACAAGATTTTAGTGTAGATAATGATGCTTATTTACAACTTTATAAACGTATTGAAGCCTATTTGATTGGCCTAGGTGATAATAATCGTTTAGAAATTGTCAGACGTTGCTTTTATTTGAAATCTGGTGTCACATTATCGCGTTTGTCTCCTCATGGAGCGACAGATTGGCGTGTCGAAAAAATAAAGTGCTTAGTAAAACAATGGGCATGGAGCCATGAGTTAGTGACAACACTAGACAACAGTCCTTATTGGCATGCAGGGCAGCTAAAATGGTTTAACCAACAACTGAGTGAATTATTATTAGTTAGTTATAAAAATTTATTGAAGTTTGCCTCGAAACAAACCCTAAGTGACCGTATGCGAGTTGAAGAATTGGGATTGTTGGCGCGTAAATTACATACCTATTTTAGTCATGATGATCATCTATTACAGCCTCTCAATCGTTTGTGGAGTTTATCTACCGCTGAAAAATCGTTAACCATTCGCTATTGTGAAAAAACATCACGATTTTATTTATATCGTCAACCATATGACAATATGGAACAGTTTGAAGATGATAGTCACTATCAGCAAAATGCGTTTGATAATCATGCCGTTCATGATGCGGAACACATATGCAGTGTGGTTGCGTGGTCGGTGATGAACGGGCTTGCCACGGCAGAAACTCAATGGTCTCAAGTAGGTGGGTGTCAAAAACGTGCAGATAAGCTCGGCTACCTTACACGTAAACTTATCCCTATTATGCATCATGTACCGACGGTATCTAAGCGTGACTTATGTGAACCGTGGTTTTATCAAAAAATTGTGTTAATAGCGAATATGGATGGCGACCCCACGACCCAATGGCATGGGCAAGAGTTGATGCTAGATTATGTTAACGCTAATATTTTATCGCTTGGAAAAACCAAAAAAAGCATGCTTTCATCTGTTGCTATTGTGTGTTTAAACAGCTGGGGAGAATGGCAAAGTCATCGCTTTAATGGTCACACGGCTTTACTTGAAGCTATCTCATTTATTATTTTGGGATTAAAGCGCTCACATGAACAAGTTGATTTATCTATTATTAGTTGCTCTGCTAAGTTAAAACAGCAGATTTTTAACCAGCTTAAAACGTTATTGTTACGTTGTTATGGATTGATGAAAAAGGTCAATCAAACGAATACCCTAATGCATCCAATCACCATAGGCGATCAAAAATACAATATGTATTTCAACTCTTTAGGGATGATGTATCGGAAAAATGATTCGACAATTCCTACTGATGATCAAGCTTATTCGAGGTGTGATCCTTATTCAAATGCGCCATCGGTTATCCAACAATTTATTGTAAAAGGGGCGAAACAGTACTTTTTACATGAACGTAATACAACACTAGATGTGTTTATTGCCGATGAAAATAACCAGCTTGAACATACGCAATACCTCGATACCAACATTAATGAGATTGTTGCTAAAGAAAGTCATTTATACGTATTTGGTGCAAAAAAACAATCAACACCTGTTTTTAATATGCCGCAATTTTTCCAACTTATACGGGTAGAAGGCGAATTAACCGTCATGCCGTTTGGCTTGTCACAAGATGAAATGGGCTCAGCATTTTAAGCATGAGCCCTATTTCAATCACAATATTAATGACTGTGACAACTTAAGCCATGCCGACATTTATGTGTTTATGTCGAGAATAATACCGCTTTGTTTTTTGATTGAATCGATTACAAAAGGCATAAACTCCAACCCATTGCGCGTATCTAACCATTTGTCGTCAGTATAATTAAAGTGATAGCCACCAAACTTTGTGGCTATCCATATTTCATGTAGTGGTTCTTGCTTATTGATGACAATTTGCGAACCATCTTCAAAAGATAACTGCAAAACATTGCCGCTCGCATCGATATCGACATCAGCATCTTGTTCGTCAATTGCTTTTTCTACCGCGTTATCAATCTTGCCAAACATTTCATCCGCTAATCGATGAAATTCAGTATCTGTAATAGCCATGCATTTCTATCCTTTGCTTTCTGCGTTATGAATGCGATTATAAGACCATTATCCATTAGATGCACAGATGTTGAGAAAAATGAGACTGCTTTTATTTATTATGCTTGCTAGCCTATTCGTAACCGCATGTGGTCAAAAAGGGGTTTTATACAAAACGCCTGAGCCTGCGGTTAATAAAGTTGCCCCACAACCTGCAAGCACAAATGTGCTAAAGCAAACTGAGGAACTCGACTCTCAACCCACTATTTCACTACAAGAATAGCCTTTATAAGGAACCGCATTTTGGATTACTTTTCTTATCAAAATGATTCATTATTCGCAGAAGACTGCGATGTAGCACAACTGGCCAAAACTCATGGCACACCGCTGTATATATACTCGCGGGCAACATTAGAGCGCCATTGGCATGCCTTTAATAATGCGGTAGCCAATCACCCTCACCTTATTTGTTATGCGGTGAAGGCCAATTCAAACTTAGCGGTACTCAATGTACTTGCTCGTTTAGGCAGTGGTTTTGATATTGTTTCAGGCGGTGAACTTTCGCGTGTACTGCAAGCTGGCGGTGATCCTAAAAAAGTGGTCTTTTCTGGTGTAGGCAAAACCGTTGCCGAAATGGAACAAGCCTTAAATATTGGTATTTATTGTTTTAATGTTGAGTCCAGTGCAGAACTGGAACAGCTTAATGATGTCGCAGGCCGTTTAGGTAAAGTGGCTCCAGTATCATTGCGGATTAACCCTGATGTTGATGCCGGTACTCATCCGTATATTTCAACCGGCCTTAAAGAAAATAAATTTGGTATTGCCATGGATGAGGCCGAAGTGGTTTTTGCTCGTGCAGCTGAATTATCCCATTTACATGTAAAAGGCGTAGATTGCCATATTGGTTCTCAGCTTACAGAAATCAAACCCTTTTTAGATGCAATGGATCGTATGCTTGGGTTGATAGATCGTTTAGGTGAGCAAGGTATTAAGATTGAGCATTTTGATGTGGGTGGTGGTTTAGGTGTGACCTATAACGGCGAAACGCCACCACATCCAGATATATATGCAGCGGCTTTGCTTGAACGTTTGAATAAGCGTCATCTGAAATTAATTTTTGAACCGGGTCGAGCCATTGCTGCTAATGCGGGTATTTTTGTTACTCAAGTGCTTTACCTGAAAGAAAACAGTGATAAGCGCTTTGCGATTGTCGACGGTGCAATGAATGATTTAATTCGTCCGTCGCTTTACAGCGCATGGCAAAATATTATTCCAGTACAACAAAATGATGCACCTACGTTTGCTTATGATATTGTAGGTCCTGTATGCGAAACTGGTGACTTTTTAGGTAAAGACAGGCAGTTAGCAGTAAAAGCGGGTGACTTATTAGCGGTTCGTTCAAGTGGCGCTTATGGTTTTGTAATGGCCTCAAATTATAATTCTCGTCCAAGGGTGGCGGAAATTATGGTTGATGGCGGTGATAATTTTGTTGTTCGTCAGCGTGAAACGCTAGAGCAACTCTGGCAAGGCGAACATTTATTGCCTTAAGCAATAAACTGTCGGCATAACGTTTTATAAGGAAACTTTTGTGATCCATTTCACTAAGATGCACGGACTGGGAAATGACTTTATGGTCGTTGATGGCGTAACACAAAATGTGTTCTTTTCGTCTGAACAAATCCGCCGTCTTGCCGATCGTAATTTTGGGATTGGTTTTGATCAATTATTATTGGTTGAGCCACCCTATGATCCAGATTTAGATTTCCATTATCGCATTTTTAATGCAGATGGCAGTGAAGTTGAACAGTGTGGTAATGGAGCACGCTGTTTTGCTCGTTTTGTTCGTAATAAAGGCTTAACTCAAAAGAATAAAATTCGCGTGAGCACTAGCTCAGGTAAAATTACTTTACGTATTGAACGCGATGGAAACGTGACCGTTAATATGGGCGTACCCGTTATTGAACCAAGCCAAATTCCTTTTAAAGCCAAAAAAAGTGAAAAAACATACTTGCTACAAACGCCAATGCAAACTTACCTATGCGGTGCAATTTCAATGGGGAATCCACATTGTGTGATTGAGGTTGATGATGTGCAAAATGTGGCTGTGGATGACATTGGCAGCATGCTCACTCGGCATGAACGTTTTCCCAAAGGGGTGAACGTTGGCTTTATGCAGGTTATGACTCCTGGTCATATTAAATTGCGGGTTTATGAGCGTGGTGCAGCAGAGACGTTAGCTTGCGGTACAGGAGCTTGCGCTGCCGCCGCAGTAGGACAAATACAAGATAAGCTCGATAAACAGGTGAGAGTTGATTTACCTGGTGGCAGTTTAGTGATTAATTGGGAAGGCGAGGGTAAACCTCTTTGGATGACTGGACCCGCTGAACACGTATACGATGGACAAATACAATTATGACTGAGATGACCTCTGACGTTAGTTTGACGAAAGAAGCGGCTGACGGAGCGACACCCCCTACGGTGAGCAGTGCCCAGGCAAAAGATATTAACTCCATAGGCCAAGAGCTTGGTGCTGATATGATGGCTTCTCTACAAGAGGCGCCATTTGATGAAACGTTAATTCGTGAATACCTTTTGGATAATCCCGATTTTTTTAATCGTTACCCTGAGTTGTTAATCGCTATGCGTATACCTCATGCTGAGCGCGGTGTCGTCTCGTTAGTTGAACGTCGACAAGAGCTGTTGCGTCAACGGGTTAGCCTGTTAGAAGAAGAAATCACTTCGCTGATGAATATCGCAACTCATAATGAGAACATCTTTAAATTTAATACAGACTTATCGTTTAAAATGCTTGAAAGCGAAGATTTAGGCGAGTTGCGTCAAGTGTTGTCAGATGGATTGAAAACGCAGTTTGGCTTTAGCCACGTTAGGTTGATTACGGTGCACGATATCGACAGTGAACTCGCTAAAATTTGGCGCCATCGAGTGCAAACTGGTTATTATTTTGGTCGCTTAACTCAGTCAGAAGCTAAACGTTTGTTTGGCAGCGAGGTCGGGTCTGTGGCGTTAACGAAATTATCCGATGAAAACGGCCAAGTGATTTTTGCCATAGCCAGTAAAGACCCTACTCATTTTCACCCCGACATGGATTCATTACTCTTTAGCCAATTGCGTCGTTTATTAGACCATATGCTGCCAAAAATGTAATGGTTAACGCCAAGTGCGGTGTTTAGGCTACATTTACCGTTTTTTATCAGGAGCATAGTGATGAAGCCAATAGATTGGCAAGCAACATACGGCCAGCACTTAACTTCAGAAAGGCAGCTCTCTGCTTATACGGTGCGCAATTATTTGTTTGAATTACGCCGAGTTGAAACCATACTAACCGAATCTACTTGTCTTGTTGATGTCACCCGCGAGCAGCTTCAATCTGTGTTAGCAACGTTACACCGAAAAGGGTTAAGCCCACGGTCGTTATCTTTGTGTTTGTCTGCTTTGAAACAGTTTTTTGATTTTTTGTTACAAGAAGGCGTTGTCACGGTAAATCCTGCACAAACGTTAAGGGCGCCAAAACAAAATAAACCCTTACCTAAAAATATGGATGTGGATGCCGTTAGTCATTTATTGTCCATAGAAGGGGCAGATCCTTTGAGTCTTCGAGATAAAGCCATTATGGAATTGTTTTACTCTAGTGGCTTACGTTTGGCTGAGTTAGCGAGCTTAGATTGTGCAGACATCAAGTTTGAGCAAAGCGAAGTTAAAGTGACAGGTAAAGGCAGTAAACAGCGTGTTGTGCCTATTGGTCTGGTTGCCTTAACCGCAATAAAAACATGGTTGGGTTGCCGCGAGCAGCTACCTTGTACGCAAGCTGGTAATGCGTTATTTGTGAGTAGCCAAGGTAAGCGCTTGTCCCATCGTAGTATTCAAGCTCGTATTGCTAAATGGGGCCAAGAACAGGCCATGGCGGTAAAAGTTCATCCGCATAAGTTGCGCCATTCGTTTGCAACCCATATGCTTGAATCAAGCCAAGATTTACGTGCAGTACAAGAATTACTTGGGCATGCTAACTTATCGACAACACAAATTTATACCAGTTTAGATTTTCAGCACCTTGCTAACGTTTACGATAGTGCACACCCAAGGGCGAAAAAAGACAGGGGGAAATAATGACATTGCAATTGCCTAAAACCTCAATGATCCAGTATCAGCGCTTACAACCGTTTAGCGCAATTAGTTTTGATTTAGACGACACACTTTACAATAACCTTCCCTATGTAATGCATGCCAGTGAGCAACTTTTTACATTAATAAATCAAACTTACCCTGCTACAGCTTCATGGAGTGCTGCTCAATGGCAGCAATTCAAACATGCATTATTTACCCAACACCCTGAATTAGCCCACGACACAACAGCAGCCCGTTATGCCATGTTGCACCAAGGACTTTTACATTTTGGTTATAGCGAGATTGAAGCTAGCACAGGGGCGCAAGAGGGAATGAGATGTTTTCAGTATCATCGAAGTGATTTCACCATTGATCAACATATCATGGTGTTACTGCGACGTTTAGGGCAAAAATATCCGCTTATTGGCATTACCAATGGTAATGTCGACACTCAGCGCATAGGGTTAGATAACGTTATGCAATTTGTGCTGCATCCTGGGCATGGGGTAAAAATGAAACCCGCAGCAGACATGTTTAACCTTGCTTGTCAGCAGTTAGATATTAAACCATCGGCATTATTGCATGTGGGCGATCATCCGTTGTCGGATATTGCAGGAGCAAAAATGGCGGGTTGTCAAAGTGTGTGGCTAAATCCATGTATGCAGCAACGGCATAAAAAAGCGCAGCCAGTATTGCCGCATATCGAGATCAACCACTTGAATTTATTGCTTCAGTTGCTTTAGCTTGAGATCGATACCGGCTTTTAGGCTCATTTGTTCAACTTGCTCACGGCTTGCGTGCATATCGGCATCGCCAACTCTAAAGTAGGTGCCGCTATAAGGATCAGTGCCGACATAGATGGGCCTAAGTTTTACATCCACGCAGGGCACATGAATGCGAATAAGCTTTTTAGCCATTATTTCGATAATTTGTACGTCAGTTGGCGCTAAAATGTTGTGACTGATTTTTTTAGGGTCATGTAAAATATCCCAAATTTCACTGAGCATGGGCATTGGATTAACAATCCCTTCAATTGTGAAGTCACCTTGTTCTTCTTTTACCCCTAAAATAATCTCACCTCCTAAGGTATTCGCAAACGCGCTATAACTTTCCCACATGCCTTCGGGCAACTTGCCATTACCGTCGCGTCCACCCGCTAATTTAAATTCAACTTGGGCTGACTCATGTAAATTAGCTATGTCGTCTAGGGCAAATGTTGGGTAATGATGAGGTGACATTTACGCTCCATATAGTCTTATAGGCATAAATGCTACTTTATGAAGTTTAGATAAAAAAAGGAAGCAAATCCGTTGGGGGGAGTCCAAATTTGCTTCTAACTGGGGAATTTAAGCGAATTATTTATAGCGCTAAGGTTTTTGGGAATAAAAGGGTGTTTTCAATGTCAATATGCGTTTGTAAATCGGCATCAAATTCAGCCAAAGTACGGTAACAGGCTTGCCAAGTGTGGCAAACTCCGTCAGGAATCGTGTAATTATTAGTTAGGTTTCTAATTGTGTGAAGCAAGCTGTCGGCATTATCATGCTCGTGCAGCATCATGTTAATCGGGTTGCCAATATGACCAAAACATCCATTGACAGGCTGGCCTAAACTGAGCGACTTAATGGCCGGAAATAGGACCTGTTCCTCTTTCATAAGGTGTGGTATTAACTCGTCAATTAACTCTCGAACGCACAGTGCCAATGGCTTAATTTCATCACTATCATCACCATGAGCACGAACCATTTTCTCAGTATATCCAATCAATAATGGCGCAGTTTCACGAATATACGCATGATGGGTTGCTTCAATATGATCGATTAACTCAACCAGCGACAATAGTGATAATTGCTCAGTTGCTTGTGATATTGGCATAGTTATTCCAAAGGTGCCCATAATTTACATGTATATTATGTGCACCTTTATCCTAGCTCAATTAGGTCACTCAAGTTCTGTTAGCTGTCTCACATATAATCTGCAAATTTATATCTTATTGGGTACACGACTGACCTGTAATGAGTGGGGTTATTAACACTTGTTGGCTAACATGTTGATGTTCAAGCATACCGCCAACGCGTAACAAGGCATGCTGCCAACATACTGCACTACGGTGATCCATGCTCGGTTGTGATAGTTCAATTGGTGTTAACCATTGCTTAGTGGCTAAATCGAAACGATAACCATATGAATTAGGCTCGCTAGGGCGACCGTTATATCCCATGCCAGAATAGTTATAGGGATTATCGCTACCGCCTAAAAATATAATTTGCCCACCAGTTACTGTTTTAATCCCAGTTGCTGCCATGCGGTAATGCGC
Source organism: Shewanella sp. A22 (assembly GCF_053850585.1). Taxonomy (NCBI): domain Bacteria; kingdom Pseudomonadati; phylum Pseudomonadota; class Gammaproteobacteria; order Alteromonadales; family Shewanellaceae; genus Shewanella; species Shewanella sp. A22. The sequence goes on along the minus strand of NZ_JBSQBN010000071.1, from coordinate 9,146 downwards.
TCTGGCAGTGGTTAACGTATTTGATTTGACTGGGTTTACGATTGATTGCTTGTCGCTTAAGTCAATTGTTTGAGGTTGGTTTGATTTGAAGTGAGTCGCGACAGAGTAATGCGGCAGTAATTGCCAATCAATACGCAAATGATTATCAGGGTTAATCTCCCCATACAAACAAACCGGTGATGCTTGGTAGCTACGGCGAGCATTAAGGTTTGCTTGCACTTTTACACCGTCACACAGAACGAATTGATTGCCCACCATTCCCACCGATTGGCCAAATACAGCTGGTGCCGGTATCGGGCTGGCTTGGGCCCAAGTATTGGTATGGGTGTCATAGACTTGGACTAAATTAATATTGCCGTCATTATGCCAACCACCAAACAGATAAATATAACGATGCTGATATGCCGCTGCACTAGTGTCGTCAACCGCGACAGGCATGTCGGCAATTCGCTGATATTGGTTAGTATTAATAGCGTATTGGTAGTTGTCTACCGTACTTATTTCATCATGATTCTCTGCGACAGTGTAGCCGCCAAAGAGATAGGCTTTATCATTAATCCCAATCGCAATGGATGCTAATCGACCAGCTAAAGGGGCGACATGAGGAACATCTGCAATCGATTTCCAGTAAGCATTTTGTTCGCTAAGTGATAATGCCCAGGCATGGTTATGAACATCTTTGTTGGTTTTACCTTGGCCTATTCCCATAAAGCTGAGTAAATAGCCTTGGTTATCGCTATGTACCAATGCAACCGCATTATTACTGACAGCTTGAGGTAATATTGCAAAAGTGGCTGGATTAACTGATGTGGTAAGAGCTGGGGGGGTGATAACCATGTCAAAAGGGGCAGTTGATACAGCCTTGGTATTCATTGGATTCGCAACCACAGAACAGCCTAATGTTGCACCGCCTAATAATAAATATCTTAAAATTAAGTGATTCTGTAATGTTCGGGCCGAGCGACACCGAGTGTGAGCCAATAATGTAGAAGCTACAAAACCAAATGACAGTGAACGAGGCATGTATATGTCCTTACTTATCGAAATTTAAATAGTAGATAACAGCTTATTGTTATTAATATGTTATTGAAAGTTAAAAGCGAGCCAACATTTTGTTGTTTTACTTATAGGGTGGCTTGTGTTCATAATCTAGTATTCATTCTTTCCTGGTGTTGTAACTCTATAAAACGTAAGTGTTTTAGCATGTGATTGTTTCAGTTCAGTGGTTAAGTATGCAATATTTATTTTGATAGTTTTCAGATGTAAGTGCTTATTTTGTTAAATGGTCATTATCTTGTACGTCTTCAAAAAATAAAACGGGCTTACCATTGCTGATAAGCCCGTTTTATTACAATCGCTTAGACGCTAGGTCTTAGTTCATGCCGTACAGCGATTTTTGCTGTTTTCAATGGTATTGATATGTCTCTGTTTGGTATAAGTTTTTCTTGGTTATCAACAGCTAAGAGGTTTTTGTTGTCCTCATAGGTATTGGTTGATATTGGTTCCTATGATTAGATGGGGGTACATATGGGGGTACATGGAATTGGCCAGATCCTCACCCAAATGAGTCAATACAATCATGCTGTACGAAACGTCGTTGCGTGCTTTAAGTGGTAAGCCTCAATCTAAAATACAAGAGTTATCCGACGGCAAAGGACTAGGCGCACGAGTCTCCAAACAAGGCAAGGTTCGTTTCCAGTTTCGTTATAAGATCAATGGTAAAAATAGACGCATGGATTTAGGTGATTACCCTGATGTGTTGCTCAGACAAGCAAGGGATATGACCGAAGAATGTCGCTCATGGTTAGCTGAAGGCCATGACCCTAAGTTAAAACGTAGCATGAGTAGAGATAAGACCTTAACGCCTGTAACTGTGAAACAAGCATTAGAGTATTGGATTGACAATTATGCTCGAGATAATCGTGTCAATGTTGATAAAAATATTGCTCAATTCAATAGGCATATTTACCCTTATATTGGTCACTTCCCCATAGAGCAAACGGAAACCCGACATTGGATCGAATGCTTCGACCGTATCCGCAAGGGAATAAAAGGCAAGCAAAGGCCTGCACCTGTTGCCGTTGGTCAAATACTTCAAAATGCTAAACAGGCATTACGGTTTTGCCGTGTCAGACGATATGCAATAAGCCGTGAATTGGATGACTTGATTGTTACCGATGTCGGTAAAAAGCAAAGGAAGAAAGACCGAGTACTTTCTGACGTTGAGTTGTATGATCTGATGAGTTCTATTCAAAAGCGGGAGGGAACGTTCTATATGCGTTATCTGTGTCAGCTGCTCATTGTATTTGGCGCTCGAACACAAGAGTTACGACTTTCTACCTTTGAGGAGTGGGACTTAGATTGCGACTTATGGACAGTGCCCAAAGCTCATAGTAAGACGGACACGCTCATTATTAGGCCAATCCCTGCTCGCATTAAACCCCTTATCAAGTTTCTACATAAGCGCCATGGTGAAACAGGTTATCTTTTAGGTGAACTGAAGAGTCGTGAATCCGTAAGTGGTGCTGGAAGCTTGATATGCAAAAGGTTAAAACACAAAGATATATGGAGTTTACATGACTTACGACGAACCTTTGCCACCAAATTAAACGATTTAGGCATAGCCCCATATGTGGTTGAGCAATTATTAGGGCACTCGTTAGGCGGAATGATGGCCATTTACAACCGTAGCCAATATTTACCTGAGAAGCAGGCAGCATTAAACATGTGGTGCGAATGGTTAGAGCTTTTGGTTAACCCTGTCGATAATGTAGTACTTATTGGCTCTGCTAAGGCGGGATAGAAAACCCATGATGATTCACTGCAGTAAAGGAGCGAATTTTTGCATGCTTATCTGCTTGAATTCTGAATGTTAATCACGAATATCAAAGCATTTACTTGTGGTTTATCGCCTAGTAAATCACACCATAGTGCTCAGTTGCACAGCTATAACAAACAATTGCATCAGTATCGAAATCAACCAATGACTCTAAGTCTATAGCGTCGCCCTCATTACATTGTTTTTTGCAGTGATAGCAAGGTGCGGGGTATTCTTGTTCATCTTCCAGCTTATGTTTAAGCGCGTTTACTTCAGTGAATGATGCGGTTAAAGGTAATTTGCCAATAACTCTGTGGCATAGCCAAGATGAATGTGAGTCTAGCCAATCAGTCGCAACAATATAAAACTTAATATAATCTTTATCTATCAATACGCTAACAATGCCAGAGCAAGTCACACGGTCAACTAAGCTGCTATCAAACACTTGCTTGTAGGTATCATCACAATTGTAGCTACAAGTGTTCTCATGGCATAGCGCAGAGTCCACTAGCTGTTTACACCGCTTACAAATGACAAACTGTTTCGATTCATCAATCCGTTTATACAGTGCCCTAAACGTACTACCAAGCCGTTTAGGGTTGGGTGCCGACTTAGTATAAATCGTTTGGGTAGAGTACCCTGAATCAGAATGCGTGTGTGACAACAGTTCAAACTTATCTGGGTGTAAAATTATGCTATATAGCACTGCTTTGGTCAGTGGTCTATTTATACTGTCAGTTAATTCAGGGGTATCAGAGATGTTGTCGATGATAGGTAGCATTTCGCTATAGCTTGGCATGAGAATAAATTCACGTTTAAAGCTTTGAAGCTGAATGTGCCTCGACAACTTTTTAATTAGCGCGCTATCTCCTTTAACACTTATTGCATCGTGCTTAAGCAGTGACTGCACTGTCGGTATAAATTCGATATCCATTGTTTGCCCCCAAATGCTCCCATCAACTATATTGTTCGCCAATTCAGCTTGGTAGGTAGTGTTATGTATACTAAAGCCAATGGATAGTAAATCATTGTATTTTTTTGATCTACCCGCGATACGCCAGCATGGAGTTGGGTACAATCGAATCAATTATGGATGGGGTAACCCCCCTTTACTCGATTAGATTTCCTTGAGCGACCAGCTCCACATGAAACGCTGATATAAAAACAGCACTCGTTTGAGTGCTGTTTAAGTTTAAGGCTGGCTGGGCTAGCGATACTGGACTCGACGGTACTTCTTCCAGTTACGTTGCTCTTTAGTCAGGTAGCTGTTTGTTGTTTCTATGCCGTGTGGGAAGCAGTGAGAACACCCCATTTCCTCACCAACGCATATACGTGACACTTGCCTACCTGAAACTTTATGTGGCAGTGCTGCCAACCCTGCTTCATTGATACCGTAGAAACGGATTAGTCGAACTTCTTTTTTCATGTCTCTCTCCTAGGTGATACCTAGAACAGAGCCCCTTTTTGAAATCGAATTAGCATTAATGTCTCCATGTAGATAGTTCATTAAGCTTGTTTATACTACTGTAATAACAGCCTTGGTAGTAGCAAAGCTGTAACCTTCTGTAAGCTAATTTCACTGTCATACAGATAGCCCATCCCAAATGTTCATTTCATGAAGTGATCACAAAAAAGTGATCACTCTTATAGCTCACAACCATTTGAACATTCACTTGTGCTGATCAGATAGTTAATTCTATTAAAAATAGATAGTTGCAGGAGGGGCTGTGATCATAGCGCAATGAAAGTGAGAAGTGATCATAAATCAAGCTGAAACGGTTAACATTTAATCAACATTTTTTGTTGGAAACATACACTTTTTCAATTCGCCGTTCCTGAGCCTGTAAGTTTGTTGATTGGCCTTGCTTTGATTCGACTAAAACTAAACCATTTGGCGCTCATCGGTTGGTGTTGTTTAGACGCGTTTTTAGCTAGATAACTTAGCCGATAAAGAGCTGCCTGAAAGCTATCTAGTTCATTACGTCGAATCATGTAATAACAATGCTCAGGAACATGTGGATTGAGGTCGATGACAATGTTTTTGATTTGCAGTACAAGATCAAATGTCGTTTTTGAGTTTTGTACTTTATGACCATCAAGTAGAATGAAGCAGTGATAGTGGCACTTGTCATCTGTGCTATTTTGCTCTCGTACCCAGCCGTAACCGACTATGCATCCATAACGTTTCTTTTGAATCTTGGCTATATGCTGTAATGACTTGGAGATATCGTGATTGTGTGAAGGCGAATCGTATAAAGAGAAGTCCAAGCGGATCATAAGCATTTTAGAATGCCATGTTAAGTAAGTAGTTAAGCAGTTATAGATCTTGTTGAGAATGCTCCTATCAAGCCCTTCAGTAAAACTCATTACTTTCCAACCATAACCACCCAAACAAACATCTGTCGTTTTAGGCATTGATGATCTTTGATAGCTTTTGAATGTGGGTGATACTTGATTTGAAAAGCTATGAGACATAATAGTATTTAATAACCTAGTTATAATTAACCCACTCACTTGATTAAGAACTGTATTCTTAATGGGTTAGTCGGTTTTATTTCGTGATTTTCACTTCAATAAGTAGTTATAACAGCCCAGATTGTGTCACTAGATAACTAAGAAAGGGCAAACGAATGCCCATGTGCTTTCTACTTAATTTAGTCTTTGTTTGAAGTGCCGTTTATCTGGTTTGTTTCCCATAGGATCAGGACTGATAAATAAACATACCACTCATTTTTATCTTTGAATGCATCAGGGCATTCGACCTGTTGCCTTAACCAATTGCGTATGGTCTTGGGGCTCCTACCTAAGCGTTTGGCAACCTGTGTAGTGTTCAAGGCTGGCTCAGGCAAATGCTGTGATGCGACATCCTGACATAGCCTTGTCTTACTCATATGTTTCTCATGCTTGGCCATCTTGGCTCTCCTTTATGTCAAATTGCACTACAGGGCGAGACCTGACCCATTCAAGTACCTCTTTGAGCTTCCAAGCTACGGTATTGGGGTCTAAATCAATATGCTGAGGGAATTGACCTAAGCGTTCGAGTTGGAAGGCGTGTGAGCGGCTAACGGAAGTTAAAAATAATCGTTGCCTCTCTCTGATGAAAGGTTCATCAACATCATCACTATGTGGTTGGAATAGACTTGTTCTCATAAGGTTTTCCTCATATTCAATTGGTTTGATTGCGCTTGAGGATGTGATTTTGTTATACCAATAAGTGAAAATGAAATTTTAGGGGGGTTTAGTGTTTGGATGGATTTAGATGTGGGTAGACCTTTATGATGTTGTGCTGGTGGCATTGTCCACCAGCACAGTTCAGGCTTATGTCGATTCGATCGACATGTAAAGCAATCATGTTTACAAAAGCTATTTTTATCAACGCATCGTGAGTATTTCGAGGCGTAATGTCGACAGTATCAATATAAATCGCTTAGCCTGTTTGCCAGAGATATTCATTTAGCTTATCGAAAATAATGTCTAGCGGATCACCGAGCATGCTATCAAAACGCTTTGCCCTCTTTGATCAGCAAAAGGTTGGTTAGCCAATTCTTTGTCAATCAGAGCATCATGAATTTAGTTTATTATTGTATTCTGTAGGTGTTTTAATCTAACTAGTTTCATATAAGCATTTTGATATGTTCATGCTGTTTGAAGACAATGATAAGTAAATATGTGATTATCGTTGTTAACAGTTATAACCAAGTGGCCATCTCAGTATGACTATATTTGCATTTAGAGTGTTGAACATCTCTCCTCAGCCATTCCATACATTATCGGATGCATTAGAAGCACTCTATAATGATAGTTCTTGCATGGGGACTACAGCGCAGATAATTGCCTATTACAAAAATGGGACTCAACTAACAGTGCCAAATGAGCTTTATACTCATCAAGAACCCAGATTCAAGAGTGTTGATGAAGCTAGCACTTGGCTTAAAGATAGAAATGAAAAGGCAGTTAATGGCAGACCGCTCGGGATCCTTGTCGCAAACCCAAATGATTCATTTGAAAAGCAACTTGATGATGCTATGAGCGTAAAAGATGTGAGATTAATAAACGATAAGCCAGTAGCAACAATTGTGAGTGATATCGAAAAGTGGTTAGCTAAAAATCATCACTGAGCTAAATAGTCTCAAAACCTATAAAAAAAAATCGAACATGAATTTTATGGTAGATATTTAGCTCAGAGCTAGTTTACCGGCACGGTTTAAAAGAGTAAGGACTCAATTGAGTCATTTATCTAAATGCTTAAACTGCATTTTATGCCACATACTTTATCTGGTGATTTCTAAATCATAGATAAGCTTATTTAGATATTTTAGCTATTGACTGGTATTTTTCTCTGGTTAATGATGAATTTATTGAAGGTTGGAGAAAGTTAGAATGGCAAAGGATTTGTCTCAAGAGCGTTTTATGTTGCTCGAATTACTTGCATGGTGGCAAGGGTCAGTAACCAATAGTCAATTAGTCAAGGCATTGGATATCAGTCGTCAGCAGGCTTACAGTGATATAAAAAAATATTGTAAGTTACACCCTCATAACCTTATTTATGCCAAGCAGGGTTATATTCCTTCCACAAGTTTTAAAGCGCACTATATATCAGGTGATGTGAGTCAATTTTTAAGCTGGTGGTCAACCGGCAGTATTCTTAACACAAAGTTAATATCAAGCCATGTAGTTCAATTAGCTATCCCTACCCGTAAAGTATCAGTGAAGGTTATTCGCGCTTTAGTCAAAGCTATTATCCAACAAAAGAGTGTCGAAGCAGCATATGTTTCATTGTCGCATCCCGAAAATGATGGCCGAATTTTCCATCCGCATACATTTGTTAATACTGGGCTTAGATGGCATGTCAGAGGTTATTGTGAAAAAGCACAAGACTATCGTGATCTAGTATTAAGTCGTTTTCATGACGATATTGAATTACTCGAAGATTCCTCTCATCCAATTGAACTGGATGAAGCTTGGCTACAGACAATTAAAATAATCTTGAAACCAGATCAACGTTTATCAATTCAACAACAAAATGTACTGGCTAATGATTATCAATTAAATGATGGTCTCCTAATTATAGAAACCCGCGCAGCGTTAGCAAATTACATTCTTCATGAAATGAAAGTTAATACTAAAATGTTAGACGGGACTCCCGAAGCGCAACAATGGATTGTGGTAAACATAGCTGACATAAAACAGTGGATATTTTAGTTAGTAAGTAATATTTCCTGAAACATCTCAATAATATGTCAACTAACTTTACCTGTATTTAATGACAGTCTTTTAGTGTTCAAAAAAACAAATACAGTACAAGTACTTAGTGCACGGTGTTCTGGTCTAATTCCATCGGACACTTAATTTTGAGACAGTATGATCAATAAATTAAGAGGTCGATATGAGTCTAAAAAAATCACATAAGAGTTATCCGCAGGTATTTAAAGATGAAGCCGTCTTGATGGTGCTAGAGCAAGGTTATAGCGTTGCTGATGCAGCTAAGTCTCTTGGGGTTAGCACTAGCCTGCTTTACAACTGGAAGGAAAAACACCAAGCCCTGCAACAAGGTATCACCTTAGAAGAATCTGAGCGTGATGAGTTGAAACGATTGCGTAGAGAAAACAAAGAATTACGCATGGAGAAAGAAATACTAAAAAAGGCAAGCGCCTTCTTTGCGAGAGAAATGAAATAAAATTTCGCTTCATCAAACAGCAATCTAACCTGTTCCCTATCGCACTGTTATGCCGAGTCATGAGTGTCAGTAAGTCAGGCTATTACGATTGGCATAAACGCCCAGCAAACGTGATAAGCATTGAAACACTGAAGCTTTATCGCCTTGTTCGACAGCTATTTAAGCAAAGTCGAGGCAGCTTAGGGAATCGTGAAATGGTGAAGAAATTGCGCAAGGAAGGCTACCAGGTTGGTCGCTATCTCGTTCGTAAAATTATGCTCCGCCCTCGACTCAAAGCGACCCAACGACGTGCTTACAAAGTGACTACACAGCGCAAACACTCAGATGCAGTGGCTGATAACCTGTTAAACATGAACTTTAACCCAGTATCAGCTAATGAGGTTTGGGCGGGTGACGTGACCTATTTAAAGACAGGTGAAGGCTGGATGTATTTAGCGGTGGTAATGGATTTATATTCACGCCGGATTGTTGGGTGGCACATAGACAAACGCATGACTACAGATTTGATATCCAAGGCATTAATGAAAGCCTACAACCTGCGCCAACCGGCCAGAGGGCTGGTATTTCACAGTGACCGAGGCTCACAGTATACCAGTAAGCAGTTCGGCAGGCTGCTATCGAGCTATGGTATTCGAGCCAGTATGGGTGATG
>NZ_JBSQBN010000070.1:0-23985 GCF_053850585.1 Shewanella sp. A22 | reverse complement strand
TTCTGGCGGGTTTCAAAGTCCTTTATGCTTCGTTAGATGCTTTCAAAATAGAATCACTATTCGCTTCAATCATCTGCCTTGCCTACAGCACTTTGAACGCCCGCTGAAAGATCACATATTTAATAGGATTGGTATAAGTTTAGGTTTTCGTAAACGTTTATCATTGTGTTAACAAAAAACGCAGCCTAAGCTGCGTTTTTGGGTATCGTTAAATAATCAATTATGCTTAACGTAAGTCCATTTCTTGCACTTTTTCGTAAGCGATTTCTGGTGCAGTTACATCTGGTTTTTCATGTAAATCTGCTTTTAATTGGCCTTTACGATGCTTTAGTGCCGCATCTAATTTTTTAGCTGCGCTGGTAATAGCAGGATACATGACCAAGTCAGTACCTTTAGCTGCAATGCGAGTTCCTTCATAGTTAGTTCTAATTTCAACATCATATTCACCATGCTCTTTAGCAATGATGATATCTAGCGAGATAAGCGTTGGGAAATGGCTAGCTATTTTAGCGAATTTTTCATCTACGTGTTGTTTGACAGTATCGGTAACGTCAACATGGTGACCTGAAAGATTTATTTTCATAGATTATCCTTAAAAGAATTTACTTGCCAAATTTATCGCGTATTACAACTGCATGCTTACATAAATAGGTTTGTTGTACAAATGCAGGCTAACATATTTAGACATGAGACATGTACTTTGTATCACAAGTGCTCAAGCTTATAATCTTTTATTTCAGCCAGCACACTTTAGCGACATATCATGAATAAACATGCATGGGCTATATCAAATTGACCTAACCCTTACATTGATTAAACATCAAATTACTGATTAAGTATAGACACATTTTAGTCCCAGCGGTTGCAACTTTTGTGTGGTTTACACAAGTGGTGATAAACCATTCAATTTACCGCTAAAAGCAGTTAATTTATAAGCAACTATACCCATTTTATTTTTTTAGGTTTAGCTAAATTAAGTCGAATTAATCATTAATAGGAACAATTATGGCTACTCACCAACTTCAAATTGACATTATTTCAGACGTAATGTGTCCATGGTGCATTGTTGGTTATCGCCGGCTTGAACAAGCATTGAGCAAATTTGATAATTTAGACGTAAAATTGCAATGGCATCCGTTTGAATTAAACCCATCGATGGGACCTGAAGGTCAACATTTAGGCGAGCACATTGCAGAAAAATACGGCTCAACACCAGAACAAAGCGTGCAAAATCGTCAACGATTAACCCAAATAGGTGCCGATTTGGGGTTTGAATTCAACTTTTCCGAGTCATCACGCATTTACAACACTCTACTGGCCCATCAGTTACTCTACTGGGCGGCGGAGTCTGGCAAACAAACGGAGTTAAAACTGGCATTGTTCAACAGTTACTTTACTGATCAGAAAAACCCAGATGACATCGAAGTATTAATTGACGCGGCTTCACTGGTTGGCTTAGATACTAATGAAGCTCGCGCAGTACTAAACGACAAGCGTTTTGAAGCTTCAGTAAAGGAAGAAGAACAACTGTGGATAAGCCGAGGTATACAAGCCGTACCCGCCATCGTATTTAATCAACAATATTTGGTCTCTGGCGCACAGGAGCCCGATACCATTGCAGAATTGATAACTAAGCTGACAACCGAAGACAGCTAAACACAAAACCTATTGAGTCAAAGCCAGCACCCGCTGGCTTTTTAATGGATATTCTCGTGTTAATTTCGTATTGTCACTCAACAGAAGTAAAGGAAACTGTAGCGAATAGCGGACATTTTATATGCGTTTATTTCAACCGAGTTTATAGACATTGGATTGAGCTTGGTGTTGAATATAGAGATAGCCGTTACGAGTAAAAAACAATACCACCATATCTATCGATAGTTACCATAGACGCTAATTTTTTATAAGTACTATATTAGATGGTTTTAGGAGTACAAAATGGGTTTCAAATTAACCGTAAACTGGCAATCGTCACCCAGTGAAGAAGGTGAATTTAATCGCGATCATGAGGTTAAGTTTGGCACAGGGCAAACGATTCAAGCGTCATCTGCGCCTGAATACAAAGGCAATGCCGATAAAGTGAATCCGGAAGAAAGCTTACTTGCGGCTTTGTCTTCATGCCATATGTTGACCTTTCTAGCGATTGCCCATTTAAAGCGACTGCCGGTGGCCAGTTATGTTGATAATGCCACTGCTGATTTAGGTAAAAATGATGCTGGTAAAGTCGCCGTGGTTAAGATGACACTAGCACCTAAAGTAACGTTTGCAGAAGGGATTAACGTTGACGAAGAAACGTTAGCAAAGATACATGAAAAAGCTCATGCCAATTGCTTTATTGCTAACTCGCTAGCCTGCGAAGTTGACATTAAACATTAATCCCCCCCCCCAATAATCGACTGTTTTACAGCCATAAAATAACCCTCCCTATACAGTGTTTAAGGAGGGTTATTTTTTTAGCTGCGTTTTCTTTTACAACTTATTTCGCTTTAATGTCTGCCGCAGGCCCCTTGGGAGGTATTGGCTGACCTTGTAATGGTTTAATAGGCTGTTGTACCAATTCATCTTTTAAATAATTAATTGCAGCTTCAAGCTGAGCGTCTTTACCGCTAAAAGTAGCATAAGGTAAGTTATCGACTTCTATGTCTGGCTCTACCCCATGGCCTTCAACAATCCAACGTCCGTCTATGGCATATTGTGGGTATTCGGCCACCCGTGCCATACCTTTGTCGGTAACCGAATTACGCCCAGATAACCACACACCTGCCCCCGCAGTTTGCTTACCGATAATGGGTGCTATATTGAGTGCTTTAATTCCCGCAGAAAAAGTCTCACCGTCTGAATAAGTCATTTGATCGGCTAACACGACTAAGTGGCCTCTGAACGTTTGTTGCATGTTTGCATTGGTACTGCCATGAGTTGGTTGCCAAAATGCCCAAGCTCGACGTAATAACTTTTCGATAATCCAACTGTCGATATTGCCACCACGATTTCGACGAACATCAATGATTAAACCATCTTTGTCGTAGTTGGTATAAAACTCTCGGGCAAAGCTCTCAACATCACCGCTGCCCATGGCATACAAGTGTAAATAACCAATATTCCCTTTAGAAGCTTTAGCGACTTTGTCGCCATTGTGCTCAACCCAGTCAAGGTATCGTAACTTGGCATCGGTACGTATATCATGTGGAGTCACGATGGTATTGATGGCTGTTTTACCACGTAGCAAACCCAGCAACACTTGCTTATTGCCTTGATTGCGCAATCGTTGAGTGACATCGGCTATATTAGTGACTTTTTTGCCATTAATATTAGTAATCACATCACCTTCTTGGGCGTCAACTTCAATGCGTGCCAATGGTGATGCCGACAATGGTAATTCAGCATCAGTTTGATAAATATGGCTTATTACCACACCTTTATCGGTTTGTGTCAACCTAGCACCCAATGCTGCAGCTTTTGCCGCATCAGAATCTTGGGCAATATCACCACCTCGCACTTGCGAATGTAATGAATTCAGTTCACCCATCATTTGCATAAAGATATCATTAAGCTCATTACGGTCGGTCAGTCTCTCGACCAACGGCTGATACTTAGCTTTAGCGGCTTGCCAATCTACACCTCGCATTTGGGGATCGAAAAACGAATCGCGATGCATTAACCACGCATCTTCAAAAATTTGCTGCCATTCTTGCTGCGGCGAAATACTTAATTGCCATTGATCGGTGCTAATTTTGGCGCGCGATACATCACTGGGCAGCTTATCACCGGCATCGACAATCATGATACTTTTCGGATCCGACTGTTTGCGCAGCATAACTTTACTGCCATCTTTTGATAACGAATATTGGCCGACATCTTCACCAAAGGTATCGACTTTAATATTAAGCGGATCAAACTTAACCAGTTTTAACTCACTCTTATTTTGGTTATTGTCCAATAAGTACAGCTTATCTTTGGCTGCCGTTAAGCTGTTGTAGTTACCGGCATCCACTGGCACTTGCCATAAGCGTTGGTTTAATCCGTCCCACTCTACTTTGACTTTTGCTGGGGTGTTTTGGTCTTTACTGTCTGCTTTTTTGGCGTCTTTGTTAACGGTAAGCTCGGTTGGTTTGGCAAAGGGAAACGACGCTTTAGCATCTAATGCTAAGGCAAACACTTGAGTGCGTTTATCGAATATCGGCCCCATGTTACGGTCGCCCCAAGGCGAACCAGGATTGGCTTTAAATTGGCGATTTGATAAGAAATACAACCATTTACCATCGTGACTGAAACTGGGTGAAAACGACTCGTATTTGTCTGTGGTCAAGGTTTGTGATTTTGATTCGTTAATGGAATACAACACAATTTGCGGACGTTGCTTACCGATTTCGGCCTTGGTTAGCGCGATAAATTGACTATCACCAGACCACTTAATGTCTTGATATGGGCCTAAGCCTTCACCATTTTCGATAATTTTTTGATTCTTGTTGCGGCTTAAATCAAGTAACCACACATTGCCCATGTAATCATCATTAACTAAATAACGGCCATTTGGCGATAGCGACAAACTGGTACGTAAGGTGCTGCCATCTTTAGTCAGCTGTTTTGCCCCTGCTGAACCGTCGGCAGGATATTGCCAAATTTCTTGCTCTCCAGACGCATCGCTAATGCCATAGACCCATTTTCCATCATCACTTAACAGCGCATCGCGCACTCGGCTATCAGCCGGAGAGTCTATTTGCACTAAACGACGGCCGTCATTGCTGGCAATAGCCACATGGCTACGGGCGGTAATCACCACGTGATCACCTTGATGAGAAAATACTGTCGAAGTGGCGTAATTCATTGGGTCGTTAACCCACTGTTCACGGCGATGAGTAAAATCACTGGTGAGTTCGATATCAAGGGTAGACTCAAGCAGATTGTCTAAATTAAGCAGTTTAATATCGGCACCTTGTTGAAACACAATTCGGCCATTATTAAGCTGGGCGTCACGCACTTGCCAATCGGTATATTGGGTGTGTTGTTTAATGTCTTTACCGTCTAAGGTCATTGACCAAATATTGTCACTACCAGATTGATCACTCACAAAATAGACTCGGCCATTCCATAGCATCGGCTGTTTAACTGAACCCTCATGTGTTGCCGTTAATTGCTGTGCTTCTTTTTTGCTGCCTAACTGATAACGCCAAATTTCACCTTTTGCACCACCACGATAGACTTTGACATTGTCACCACTGACTTGCAGACCAAACTGAGTAAAATAAACATACTCTCCTTTATCATCAATCGTGCCTTCGACGGCGTCTGCTAATGGTAAATCGGTAACCGCTAATGATTGAGGGTCAACGGTTTTAAGGACCCAAAAGTTAGCGGGGCCAAAGGCGTTGTCAGTTGAATACAATACTTCGCCAGATGCCGTCCAGCCTTGTAAACGTACGCGGCTGTTTTCAAAACTCACACGTTTAGCCACGCCCCCTTGAATAGGCATCACATAGACTTCGGTTGCGCCTTCGTAATTAGCCGTATAAGCCACCCATTTGCCATCTTTTGAAATAGTTGCATCCATTTCTTCTGCAGCCAAACTGGTTAAGCGACTCGCTTTGGTTTGATTGAGTTGTTTAGTCCAAAGATCGCCTTCTGCGGTAAATACTAGGGTTTGATCATGCAAAGCGGGTGCGCGGTAATAACCTTGATTAGAAGCGTTAGCAAATATCATCGATGAGCAAGCTAACGTGCCTAAGGCCAACATACAATGCGTAACGGAGCGACGGAGTTTCATGGTGAGGAGCGTCCTTATTAACGTCGAGAATGTGAATAAACGTATTATCGAATAGGCTGTTTTATTGATTCTTTAACGTTATCAGAGTTGCAATGGATTTAGCAGCACAAAAATGTAACCAAAAACGGCTAAGCTGTAATGGCCTAGCCGTTGCATTTTTTGTACATCTGTTTACAAGTATTCTACCTGAATTATTGTGAGGTTAATTTTACTTTGATTTTTTGATATTGCTCATAAAGTGGGTTCGATGCATTAGATAACTCAGGAAATCGTTGCTCCACAGTTATCCTATAACGCTCAGCTTCGATGAGTTTATTATCATCAACAAGAGTTTGTAAGTAAGCGAGTGCCAAATTCGCAGTATCCAGCTGAATATTAGCATGTTGTTCTGTTTTCGGTTCTTCTCTAACTTGACGATTTAATTGCAATTGGAGCGCATTAGTTTGCGTTGCATCTGTTTTTTGCTGTGGCGCTGCACTCATTAATGCAGGCTGTGCTTCTGCGGATTTTAGTTTAGCAGATACATTGGTTAACTCTCGTTTTACCGGTATTTCTTTTGCTGATGTGGTGCTCATTGATAATCCTTCAATAGCAATAGCTTTTGCTACAGAGGCGTCAATTGAAGGCGTTTCAATTTCTTCAACAAGTAAACGTTGCTCAAGTTCAATACCGATTTGTTGTTGTAAATTTGGATTTAACATAAATAATCCGGCCACCAGCAACACTGAAGCCGCACTAGAAAAAAGCCATGCATTACGTTGCCACAATGACTTTTTAGGGGCTCGAGAGGGAGCAGATACATGAGCCCCAGATCGCGCTTTTGCTAGTATTGCCTCATCCAATTCAACCGATGGTTGTTCCAGATTTTGCTGGTGATAGACATTGTTCATCTCTTTTTGTAATGCTGTGAACTCTGGATCACGATTGTGCTGCTTACTCATAATGATGTCTCCTGCCATTGATTAGCAATACATTGCTTAATACTCTGATAGGCATAACGAATACGGCTTTTTGTGGCTTCTAAGGTGACATTAGCTATGTCGCTTATCATGGCGGCCGTCATACCCATTTCAATATTGAGCAAAAACGCCTCTTTTTGCACTGGCGGTAGCTTGGCAATACACAACTTCATCATATCGACCTGTTGCCGTTGCTGTAACTGTGGCTCGGGGGAGTGTTGGTCATCACCTTGGAGGCTATCCATGGTTTCATCTTCACCAAGTGGGGTAACCATATTAAGTGGCTTAACTGCACGCACATGATCAATCAATAGGTTATGAGCAATTTTATATAACCAAGTAGTGAATTTTGCGGTGACTTGATATTGCGCCGCCGCATTAATCACTTTGCCCCAAGTATCTTGATACAAATCTTCGGCTAATTGCAGATCATGTAATTGGCGAACAAAATAGCGATACAAAGGTCCTTTATGCTTAAGATACAAGGCTTCAAATGCGTTCACGTCGCCAGCTTGATAGTCGAGCATCAGTTGCTCGTCACTCCCCCGAGGGGCGGTTAACGTGTCATCCTTTAGTTGTGTTAATGTTGGCACCATTTCATCCTTAGTATGGGTTAACCTTGCTTGCGAGTAATTCTGGCTGCGAGTTAAGTACATTGGCGGTTTTGAGCATTTGTACGAACTCATGACGATAACCAAAATGGTCTTGACCCATTGCTGACTCAGCAAGTGTAATTAATTTAGCATAATCAGTATTGTGGACATAATCATTCTGATTTAATAACTGTCCAAATCCAGCTACTGCGGCGGCAAATCTAAAGTCATCACTGGCTTGATGTAGATGAGTCAGCTGCTGATCGCGGTTAATGGGATAAGCGATTAATTGACTGGTTTGTTCACCAATCGCTTTATAACGCAGCTTTAAATAAGCCACTTCATTTACGGTATGTGGATGAATTTTAGCATGATCTATTTGGGTTGATTCTGTGGCGGCATAACGAAGCGGGTCGACTAAGCGATTATCACTGTCGTTATAACGTATCTCATACAGTGCCGTCACAGTATGCCCTGCACCAATATCACCAGCATCGACGGCATCGTTATTAAAATCACTGCGATTTAACAGACGGTTTTCGTAACCAATCAGTCGATACTCAGACACCACCGCAGGGTTAAATTCAATTTGCACTTTGACATCATGGGCAATAGTTAATAAGGTGGCACTGAGTTGATCCACTAGCACTTTTCGTGCTTCATTAAGCGTGTCTATATAGGAGTATTGACCGTTAGCTTTATTCGATAACTGCTCCAATAAATGGTCGTTATAACTCGCCGTACCAGAACCCAGTCCAAAACCAAGCGTGGATAAGCCAATACCCTTTTTACTTTGAATGGCTACATAATCAACCAATTGCTGATGATCTGTTATCCCCAGGTTAAAGTCACCGTCTGTGGCTAATATGACTCGATTACTGCCATTTGTGATGAAGTGTTTTTGCGCTAATAGATACGCCAACTGAATGCCTTGGCTACCGTTAGTGCCGCCTTGTGCGTTTAACTGACTTAAAGCTGTTTTAATGGCGGAAAAATCATTACCTGCAACACCGTCAAGCACCACACCACTGGCACCTGCGTACACCACAATCGAGACTTTATCTTGCGCCGATAATTGCTGGCTCAGCATCAGCATGGCTTATTTCAATAGTGGCAACTTATCAATAGACGACATAGAGCCAGACACATCAAGTAATAACACCAAATTAGTTGCGCCAAGTTGGTCTGTAGCAACATCAAAGCCTTTAATGCCGATACGCAATAACTGAGTATCAGCATTGTACGGTGAGGGTGCTAATTCAGTATTGACGCTAAATGGCCGCTCAGTGCTTGTCGGTGTTGGGTAGTTGTAGCTAAAGTAATTCACTAACTCTTCTACCCTAACGGTATTCTTGGACGGCAGTTGGCCTTGATTAATTAATTTGCGGGTGGTGCTGTAACTGCCAGTATCGACATCAATTGAAAACGTCGATACTGGCGTTTCAGCGACTACCATATTGCCGTTTTGTACTGCCGACTCAAATTTATTATCAACGGTGAGTGCTGGTGTTATATGACGATTGTCCATAGTGTTTCTATGGGCAATATGTTGTTGCATTAACGGCACTATGACTTTAGCACTGCTATGTTGTTTAATGAGTGTGTATAAATCCGCTTGTTGCTCCGTAACCAAGACTGATCTTGCTATCTTACCCAACTCAGGTTGTTCTTGTGGCGTTAATTGCATTTCAGTAGATAGTGGCTGACTGTGTTTAACACTGTCTGTTGATTCTTGTGCACAACCACTGGCAATAATCGCACTAATAATTAGGGTTAATGTACTGTGGGTGAGTTGTTTATGGGTAACGTTCATGGTTATTTACCTCATCTATCGACATGTTTTTATCATTGAAGTCAGCAAAACTGACCTTGCATAGCGCTAATAACGAGTACGATGAGTAAAAGGGTTATTTATATTAAGTAGTTTTCGTATTTAGAAACTAAGTGTTAGCCTCAAAAAACACTGAAATGCAGCCAATAGAACACGGCTTATGTTATCATCTAGCCCCTTTTTTATCGCCTTAATATTGACGTTAACCGCCGCCATATACTATTGAGCGAATTAACTAAATATACTAATAGAATAAGTACGTTAAGGAGTTAACATGCAAGCCCTAGTTGCTGTTGTAATGGGTTCGAAAAGTGATTGGCCTACAATGGAAGCCGCCGCTGAAATTATGGATAAGTTACAAGTGCCTTATCATGTTGAAGTGGTTTCAGCTCACAGAACACCAGACAAGCTAATGGAATTTGCAAGTTCTGCTGCAGATAAAGGCTATAAAGTCATTATTGGTGGCGCAGGCGGAGCAGCCCATTTACCTGGCATGATCGCCTCTAAAACGCGTTTGCCAGTATTGGGTGTACCGGTACAAAGTAAGGCGCTATCGGGCATGGACAGTTTGTTGTCTATTGTGCAAATGCCTAAAGGGATTGCCGTTGGCACCTTGGCTATTGGTACTGCTGGTGCGTTTAACGCAGGTTTATTAGCCAGCCAAATATTGGCTATTAACGATGCCGCATTAGCTGAGCGTTTAGACGTATTTCGCGATGAGCAAACCCGCTCTATCCTTGATAATCCCGATCCGAGAGAAGACTAATGACGTTGCCAAAAAATCTATGGGTATTAGGTGATGGCCAATTAGGTGCCATGCTCAGTCACGCTGGTCAGCCACTAGGTATTAATGTGCGTCCGGTTGATATTATGACGCCATCAGATGTTAAATTACCATTAGAAGCTGACGACATCATTACCGCTGAACGTGAACAATGGCCAGAGTCACAGTTAAGTTTACAACTTAGCCAACACCCACATTTTATAAATGCCCCAGTATTTGGTCGTTTAGCGGATCGTTTCACCCAAAAAAGTCTCTTAGATGAATTAGCTGTCGCCACATCGCCTTGGCAATTAGTCGATGACAATACCACCACAGAGGCGCTACATCAGGCTTATGGTGAACGGGTATTATTAAAACGTCGCACTGGTGGTTATGACGGTAAAGGACAACATTGGCTCAAACAGTCTGAAGCAACAACGATTCCTGCCGATTGGCGCAATGAAGCTATAGCAGAACAAGCGATTAACTTTGATGAAGAAGTGTCCTTAGTCGGTGTGCGCACCCAAGATGGTCGCTGCTTATTCTACCCACTAACACTTAACTTGCATCAAGACGGTATTTTAATGGCGTCAATCGCACCATTAAGCCGACTAGCACCTTTACAAGCTAAAGCTGAAGCCATGCTAAGCAAGGTGATGCATGGCCTTGAGTATGTGGGTGTAATGGCAATGGAATGTTTCCGTGTTGGTGAACACTTGATGGTGAATGAGTTAGCGCCACGGGTGCACAATTCTGGCCATTGGACTCAAGCAGGTTGCCACATTAACCAGTTTGAATTGCACTTACGAGCCTTGTGTAACTTACCTTTGCACCAGCCTCAAGTGAATTTTCAATGTGTGATGGTTAATTTAATTGGCATTGATAAAGACGATAGATGGTTAAGCCTGCCTAATGCTGAACTGTTTTGGTACAACAAAGCGGTTCGCGTAGGCCGTAAAGTGGGCCATTTAAATTTGTCTGTGCATAATCAAACCATGTTAGAAGACAGCATTAGTCAACTTAAAGCTTGGATGCCACAACAATATCAAGCGCCATTGGATTGGATTTTGGCAGAATATGTCAAATAGGTTTACCAAGTAAACATGCCGATGAGTTAATAAATAATAACAAAAGGAGCTTAGGCTCCTTTTGTTATTAACAATGGCATTTCGATTCAATGCTTCTGCGAACAAAGACGCTTATACCTACTCCAATAATTATTGTGTTATTTTACGAGAACTCTACGTTTTCTAGGCAAATAATAGCGTAATAACCAATGAGTCAAGATGTTGAAACAGTTTCACTTTTGCAATATTTCCAATAACAATAATCCAAATAACTAACCTCATACAAGGATAATAAAAGGGAAAACAGGCATAACGTTAACGGCCAATAACCCCTCATCAAACTTGTCATGTGTTTAATTCACAAGACAAGCCTTGTATTATCGTTTCATTCACCATTCATCTATCGCCAATGGACTCAATGCCATTAGAAAGTCAAAACCT
The DNA here is from genome assembly GCF_053850585.1 of Shewanella sp. A22. Taxonomy (NCBI): domain Bacteria; kingdom Pseudomonadati; phylum Pseudomonadota; class Gammaproteobacteria; order Alteromonadales; family Shewanellaceae; genus Shewanella; species Shewanella sp. A22. Next base: position 12,570 of record NZ_JBSQBN010000070.1, on the reverse strand, counting down.
TGTTTAATAACTCTTTTTAAATGTCCGAGTTAAGGTTAATTAATACGTAAAAAAAATGATTAATAATACCGACAATCAAACCTCATTTTAAAATACAATCGGCAGGAAATAATCTCGCTTTCAGTTTTATCTACCATCAAAAATTATATAATTAATGTCTACATTTAGAATTAATTGCATTGCTTATAAAATAGACACTACCATTTTGTTGTACGACCTGTTAACACTTTCTAATAACATATAATTTTTTGATTTATAGTAAAAATAGAGTATTTACGTTATTTATGACATAAAATCAATTCACTACCTTAATGCGAATTTAAAAAATTAGCTATTGACAATGAAGACTGAACACCTATAACTTATTAACATTAAGTTAACAGTTATTAATCTATTAAAGATTGAAATATAACAAATAAAACTAATACTAATTCCGTTTCAAGGATAGAGATGGTGCTATTCCTTGGAGCTCTAAATAAATGAAAAATAATCAACCCATAACGCAAAAAGAATATGATTATCCGATGGACTGGATATTGTTATCCATAACCGACACTGAAAGCCATATTAAGTATGCCAATACATCATTTTGCACCGTCGCCGGCTTTGAACAACACGATTTAATCAACCAGCCTCACAATATGGTACGCCATCCAGATATGCCTGCAGCGGCGTTTAAAGATCTTTGGCAACATATTCAACAAGGTGACCCTTGGAAAGGTTTAGTTAAAAACCGTTGTGCTAATGGTGATTTTTATTGGGTAGATGCCTTTGTTACTCCAATTTCATTTAAAGGAGAAATTGTAGAGTATCAATCAATTCGGACTAAACCTACACGAGCCCAAATTAAACGCGCCGAAACCATCTATGAACAACTAAAACAAGATAAAACGCATTCTGTTACCCCAAGTAAAATAACGTTGCCAATAAAAGTCTATTTGACATTTACAGCGGCAATGCTTCCTATGGCTTATCTTGCTAGCAAAGGCGACTTAGTGAGTATAGGTTTATTTGGCATCTCATTTTTTGGCGGTTTAGTGGCTTTAAAAACTGCATTCAAACGTTTTAATCACCTTGTTAAGAAAGCCAGTGCAATATATGACAATCCAATTTCGTCTGCTGTCTATACAGGAAAAAATGACGATATTGCAAAAGTTGATTTAGCATTACAAATGCAGGCATCCGAATTAAGGGCAGTGTTAGGCCGCACGCTTGATTCGAGTGAACAAGTCTCTGTCGGTGCTAAAGAATCAGCCAGTAAAGGAAATGAAATACAGCAAAATAGCCAATCGCAAATGGCTGAAATAGAACAAGTTGCAACAGCGATGCAAGAGATGACCGCCACCTTAACTGATATGGCTTCAAATTGTTCTGATGCTGCACAATCTTCAAAAAGCGCGCTATCTCAAACGACATTAGGCGACAATGTCGTCAAGCAAATGGTGTCGACTATTCAAAAAATGTCTAATCAACTGAGCACCATTTCTAATGTTATTACAGAATTAGAAAATCAAAGTAAAGGCATTGGCTCTGTACTCGATGTGATTCAGGCTATTTCAGAACAAACTAATTTGCTTGCTCTTAATGCTGCAATTGAAGCCGCAAGAGCGGGAGAGCAAGGTCGTGGATTTGCTGTTGTAGCCGATGAAGTTCGTTTACTCGCCCAACGGACAAACCAGTCAACTAAAGAAATCCACGACATGATTAGTCGCTTACAGCAAGGTACTGGCTTAGCGGTATCGAGTATGGAACAAGGGTTAAACGATGCAGGTGCTTGCGTTGAACAAGCGGAACAAGCCGGCATTGCACTCAATGAAATACGTCTTGCTGTTGAACAAATTACCGACATGACTCACCATATAGCAAGTGCTGTAGAGCAGCAATCTCAGGTGTCTAATGAAGTAAACAGAAGCGTGGTAGTGGTGTCGCAATTAGTCAATGCCAGCCATGAGTTAGGGAAGGATATGGTTAACTTAGGCGATAATGTGGTTAATAAAGTCGACTCTCAAATGGTATTAGTTGATCAGTTTTTAAAACGAAATTTTCAAAACACTCACGATAATCAACACGAATAATCTTGCAATAGCGTCAGTGTTGGGCTTTTAACAACACTGACGATTTCCGATTTTACAACAACATCGATGGCGACTTCATATTAGCCAAAAAACACTCGCCATAACCATGAGGAATCTAAATCTTCTTTACATTGGTGATACTGTGCAGCATAGCGTTTTGAGCGTTTATCGACTTTATTCGCTACTGGTGTTAGCCATTTTTTTGCCTTATAGCTACCACGCTTATAACCGCCCCAACCTTCGTGATAATTTAAGTATTGGTTTTTAGCATCCCACTTAGACACACCATTAATTTTATGAGTTTTATAAATAAACCATCCCATAAAATCCATAGCATCGTCAAAATCACTGCGGCTAGACCAGCTGTTACCTGTCTCGCGAACGTAATCGTCCCAAGTCATGGTTTTAGCTTGCGCATAACCATAAGCGTCACTGGCTCGTCCCGTGGGGATAAAGCCTAAAAAGTATTCCATTGGAGGTGCAGCATTGTGTTTGAATGAGCTTTCTTGATACATCATCGCTAAGGGAACATGTACAGGCACCCCCCACTTTTCTCTGGTGTCGACTGCTGCGTCGTACCATGAGCGATGCTCTTTAAAAATAGCACACAGATTATCTGGCTCTTTTGGCGGCGAGGTGGCACAGCCTGTTAGTGACAATAATACGATTGCGCTAACAACACCTAAAAAACACTTCATAACACCTCTGCCAGTACCTAAGATATTGATTCAAGGTTTAGTTTTACATCAATTAAAAATCAATGCAATTATCCTTACATTTTTTGTTGCATTGATTTGCAAGGAAACAACCATTCTTTCAACAATGTGCCTTAAACTGAAAAACCTGAGTGACTCTGTTTGAGCACATAATTAATGGAATGGGAATTACTGTTTCATTTCACATTGATGGGATTCTGTTTGCCAAATCACGGGCTGCCAGTAGCCTTGGTTTTGGCCAATATAGATTTTGTCGGTGTTAAATTGTGCCGCAATATGATAACGCTGATCTACGGCGACATCGACCATCAATACTTTCACTTTTCGCGCAGATAACGACACTTTCAATGCGGGTGAGTTAATCAATTCAGCGACCGTAAATTCATGCTGACCTGGCGATAACAAATAATTCGGTCTTGAGATGACGGGGACACCATCTAAATGAGTCACAACCACACGGTATAGATTGGCACTGTTATCAGGCGCTAAGTAGCTCGACACAGTACCACATTCTACTATTTTATCTGGCGATGAAGCACAACCATTTAGGGCTAATGCTGCAACGACGACAACCGATGCTCGCCAAGATAGGCAAAGGTGCATTATTATTTAGCCTCAAAAGTGCCAGCAGGGACAACATCACTAAAATAATGAGTTAAGAAGGTCGCAAAACGATCTTGTGGTTGAGCTTCTAAGCTTTGCTGCTCAAGCAAAGACCGTTTCGCCTCATTTTCGTAGGCTTGCTCAACGTCATGGCTTAATGGGTAGTCAATTAAAAAATCATGATAATTATCAGCGAGTTGCTTAACCCACACACTATGATCTGTACCCTTCACTACCACTTCACTCATTACCCGACCAGATAAGGTTTTATCTGGATTATCTATGGTTTCAAACCATGTACTTAAGGCCGTTTGATAAGCATGGCTTTCATCACCATCGAGTAGAATGGCTAAGGTCGATAGATCATCAAAAAGTTCATGCATCCATTGCTTCAATGTAATGGGTTCACCATTCCGCTGTAATGTCAGCCCAGGCTTTCGCCCTTCCAACACAACCGCTTTTAAGTTAGCGGCAATTTCGGCTTCACCATGTGCGTCAGTATTTTCAGATGGCGACAACAAGCAATACAGTAAAAATAAATCCAAAAAGCGTACTTGAGTAGCATCAATGCCAACAGGACTAAATGGGTTCACGTCTAACGCGCGTACTTCAATGTACTCAACTCCAGCACGGGATAAGGCTTGTGAAGGCTTTTCACCTTTTTTCGTTACACGTTTAGCGCGAATTGGCGAATAAAATTCATTTTCAATTTGCAGAATATTACTGTTTAGTTGACGAAACTCACCATCAACATTCACCCCAATTTGGGCAAATTTTTTCGACGGCATTTTTATTGCTGCGCCCACACCGTCAAGATATTCAGGCAATGAGTTATAGCTGATATTAAGGGTATCTTGCTCTTTATTGGTATAACCTAAATCACTCATGCGCAATGATGTTGCGTAAGGAAGGTATAAGGTGCCTTTACCGGTTTTTTGGAACTCAAAATCAACTTCTTGATCTTTAATAAATGAACTACATAATGCCGGGGTTGAACCAAATAAATACGGTAACACCCAAACTAAACGACGATAATTACGAATAAGTCCAAAATATGATTCTGAAATAAAGTCTTCAAAATTAATACTTTTGTTACAACAAGCACTGCCATTACCATTAGCAATTTTATCGTCATATAGACGTTGCCATAAATCTTGTGAAACAGAAAAGTTAAAATGTACGCCGGAAATAATTTGCATTAACGCACCATAACGATGAGTTAAGCCTTTGCGATACAAGGTTTTCATTTTACCGTTATTAGAACTGCCATAACGTGCGACAGGGATATCACTAACATTTCCCACATAGCATGGCATACTCACAGGCCACAGTTTTTGACCGTTGAGGTGGCGCACACTGTATGCATGAGTTTGAGTTAATCCCTCTAATAGTTTATCTATATTGGGACTCACCGGAGTAATAAACTCTAACAAGGCTTCACTGTAATCGGTGGTAATACGTGAATGCGTCAAAGCTGAACCGAGTGCTTTAGGATGTTCATCCTGCGCCAAGTGACCATTTTCATCAATACGCAATGCTTCACGCTCAATACCACGTAACATGCCCAATAATGCCTCTCGGCCTTGAGTGTCGCTTAAGTTTTCGACTTTTTCATTGAAAGACTTCAATTTATTACTCTCTTTTATGGATTCGCATTGCGAGTAAACAGCTAGACCTGATAATAAACGAGATTATGACTAAAAACGTGAAAAAATGTCACTCAGTATAAATCTGCTAGTTTTTGGGTCTTAAATTAAAAAACGGCAACACAAGTTGTTACCGTTGATGGATCCTTAAACTCTATCGGTTATTTACCGTTAACCAACACTGTAATATTTTGCAATTAAAGCACATAAATTAGCTCAATCTATCTAAAATTAAATTGAGCTAATTGATATATGCGGCCAACACTAACGTATTTCAAGGCAAGTGTTAACTCTAATGAGGGCTTGTTCAACTTTCAAGATGAACAAGCCCAAATGACACGTGTTCAACTAGTCGGCAATGGTCATCATTTCAATATGATACCCTAATGCACTTAGCTGTGGTGCTACGGTTGCTTTATCGCCCACAACCAGTATCACCATATCATTGATATCTAATAACTTATTTGCAAGTTTGTTTAATTCACCTGTTGAAATGGACTTAACAATTTCGTCTTGCTTAACCGTAAAGTTTTTATCTAAATGGTAACGCTGGATCATCCTTAAAAAACCGGCTTTCTGATATGGCGTTTCATATTCTAACGCTTGGCTTTGAGCAATCGAATTGCGCATAAAGTCACTTTCTTCGTCTGTCATGCCTGACGATTGGTAAGCGCTAATTTCTTTAATAAACTCAGCTAAAGCAAGGCCAGTTACATCGCTTTTTACACTAGCATAAGCGATAAACTTGCCAGAGTCCTCTGCGCCACTAAATTGGGTGCGAGCGCCATAAGTGTACCCTTTGTCCTCACGCAGGTTAAGATTAATACGGCTGTTAAATGCCCCTCCCAGCGGGTAGTTCATTAAATAAGCTTTAAAGTAATCACCTGTGGCATCATAAGGTAATGACACTTGGCCTATATCGATAACCGATTGGGCTGCCCCCGGCTTATCAATTAAATAAATGGTTTTTTTAGGGTGTGTAGGCAATGTTGGTAAAGCAGCAACCTCAGTAGCGTCACCTTTCCATTCGTTAAACATCGACAATTTCGGCATAATCTGTTGTTGATTTAAATCCGACACCACGACCATTTGCGCATTACCTGCACGATATTGTTGTTGATAAAATTGCTTAACATCATCGAGAGTTAATGCCGATATCGATGTAATGGTGCCATCATTGCTGATCCCCATAGGGCTATCTTTCCCATATAGCAGCTTAGCAAAACCACTACGAGCAAGGTAGTTAGGGTCGGACATTTGATGTTGTAAGCCCTGTAACTGCTGTTGCTTCAAACGTTCAAAATCGGCTTCCACAAAACCAGGACTAAATAAGCGTTCTTTAACTATGTCGAGAGTCGCATCTAGATTTTCGGTTAAACTTGATACCTTGATGTAACTTTGCGAGCCACTTGCCCCAAAGCTAATTGACGACCCAAGCATATCAAGCGCACCAGCCAATTCTTCACTGCTGCGTAACGCGCTTGACTCATTAAGCATCGAGCCGGTTAACGCTGCTAACCCCGCTTTATTGATTGGCGCTAAACGATGCCCGCCGTCCAAGTAAATAAGCAATTCAACGGTAGGCGTTTCATCACTTTCAGTGCCCATAACACTAATGCCGTTGGCCAGCTTGCTGTCCCATAACTGTGGCACCGTCAATAATGGTGCAGCTGCAGATGGCGGCATTTTATTTCGATCAAATGAAGATTTTGCAAAGGTGATATCCGTTAACCCGGTTACCGCATCTTGTGCTATTGGCATCATGCTGGGTTCAAAATTATCGGCATGGGCAATTAGCTGCGTTTGCCCTTCTGGCACCACGCTCATCACCACCATTGGCTTATTTTTAATATAAGTCTTAAACACTCGCATTACATCGGCTTTAGTCACATTGGCATAACGGGCTAAATCAGAAGCCACCATATCAGGTTTACCAAAAAAGGTTTGATTAGCAGCAAGTGTTGATACTTTACCGGCAACGCTTTGCATGCCAAAAATGGTATCTGCTTCAAACTGAACTTTAACCTTTTGCAAGTCGTCGTCAGTCACGCCGCGTTGCTCAAACTCATTAATAGTTTGGTTTATTTTGGTTTCAAGTTCTGCAAGACTGCCACCTTTGGCTGGATTTGCGACGGCATAAAGAGACAGCTGGCAAGTTAGCTCTTGGCAAGGATGACTGACTGCAGCTTGTACCGCATAACCATCTTTAACTAGGTTTTTATATATTAATGAGGTTTTTCCTCCACCAAGAATGTTAGCCAGTAAATCTAATGCTGCTTCATCTTTGTGTTGTGCGAAAACGGTCGGAAAACCGATATAAATGAGCGGTAAATGAACCTTATCTTCCATCGAAATATAACGAGTCTTATCTAGCGTGACGGCGGTTTTTACTTCTGGTTTAACTTCAGGTCCACGGGGAATTTCACCAAAATATTTATTTATCCACGCCAGTGTTTGTATTTCATCAAAGTCACCACCAATGGTTAAGGTGGCGTTATTAGGCCCATACCAACGTTGAAAGAAGTGTTTCACATCATCAACGGTGGCGCGATCTAAGTCATCCGGCCAACCGATGACAGGCCAAGAATAAGGATGACCGGCAGGATAAAGAGCTTGATTAAAACGCTCATTCAATCGACCATAAGGTCGGTTATCAATTCGCTGTGCGCGTTCATTTTTAACCGTTTCACGTTGAACTTCAAATTTTTCACTCGTGAGTGCAGGTAATAAAAACCCCATACGATCTGATTCTAGCCAGAGCATTTTTTCTAATTGATTACTTGGTACGGTTTCAAAATAATTGGTTCTATCTGTGTTAGTTGTCCCGTTTAATGTCCCACCGGCTTCAGTAACCACTTTAAAATGTTGTTCGTCACCAACATGCTGAGACCCTTGAAACATCATGTGTTCAAACAAATGAGCAAAGCCACTACGGCCGGCTAATTCACGTGATGAACCAACATGATAGGTAACATCAACATGAACTAAAGGATCAGACTTGTCTTGGTGCAAAATCACCGTTAAGCCATTCGCTAACTGATATTTTTTATAAGGGATGTTAACTTGATTTTCAGACGGTGTAGCCGTTTCAATTAAACTTACACCTTGAGGTAAACTTGACGAATGAAGTGCATCGTACGCACAACCATTCAATGCAGCTCCAATTGCTACAGCTAATATCCATTTATTCAGATTTAATTTCAAAATCGACTCCTTTCCTCACAACAATAAATATAATCACAGAAAAATAACGGTATAACATTACTCAACAGCATAAAGAACTAAAAACACAATTACGCTGTAACGAAATAACTTACCGAAAAACATAAAAAATGATGCTTGCACTATAGGTATTTTTAACCAACCAGCCAACAAACATAACAAATCACCGATGATGGGTAACCAAGATAGCAATAAAGCCCACATACCATATTTTTCAAGCCAAGCCAGAGCATAACGATATTGACGACGTTGGATATCTTGTGGACTTTTAGCAAGCCGCCCTGCTCGACCTAAACCATAACTGGTCATCGCGCCAAGTGTATTGCCAATACTGGCCAGTATCAATAATTCGACCCATGATGACGGTGTTTGATTTACTAATGCTACGAGCAACACTTCAGAACCGCCAGGCAATAAGGTGGCAGCAAAAAACGCGCCGCTAAACATTAACCATAAACTTGTCATTAATAGACCTTGTTATGTATTAATAGTTTCATTGCTAACATTATCAATTTGTTTCATCCTATTTTTTCAATAAACACCTACAAAACATAACATCCAGCAGAATAACCTTGCTGGATATTAAGCACTGTGAATGATAATGTTAACTCGCTACTATCTGTCTAACCTTCTCAGTACAATATCAATGTAACGCGGTAATATTCAAAAAAAGTAAGATGATGTCATTCAATTTACCTCATTAAATCGCCCCATCGCGAACAAGTTAATAAAAAGTAAAAACTTAAAGTTATAATAACAATTTTATTTATTCGTATAAGTTATAATAAAATAACGTTGTTTGTCATTCGTTCACTTCATACAATGCGATTAATATTTATTAACCATACGACTTCTTCTTGAATAATTAGCATGAGCGCCACACCGTTATTTGATATCAGTTAGCCTTAAATCTAACATCGCATAGCCAAAAAGTGGTTGTTTTTTTAGTAACAAAATCACTCATTGATGAACATCATGAGTCACGTACAACGACGTTTTCGAATAAAATTTGGTGACGTCATAATGACATAAATTGGAATTTTCATGATATTGCAAACGTTCAATCGTATCCCGTTCTGGCAGAAAGTCATTGCAGGCTTTATTTTAGGAACACTTACTGGCGTCGGGTTAGGCGAATCGGCGGTGATATTAAAACCTCTTGGCGATCTGTTTATCAGTGCCATCAAAATGCTAGTCGCACCATTAGTATTTTGTGCCATTGTCGTCAGCATTACATCACTTGGCTCACAAACAAATTTAAAACGACTCAGCTTTAAAACTTTAGCTATGTTTATGCTGACAGGTACTATCGCCTCATTCATTGGTTTAACTATTGGCAGCCTTGTCGACATGGGCGGTAACCTTGCATTAGCGACAACAGAAGTGCGTGAGCGCGACATTCCGGGGTTTGCACAAGTGTTATTGAACATGATCCCCGTTAATCCATTTGCATCGTTAGCAGAGGGTAATGTATTACAAATTATCGTCTTTGCTGCACTTGTGGGCATTGCCATTAATACAGTCGGCGAGAAAGCTACCGCATTGAAAAATGTCATTGAAGCGGGTGCCGAAGTGATGTTCCAGTTAACTCGTATGGTTCTTAAACTGACCCCTATTGGTGTATTTGGCTTGATGGCATGGGTTGTTGGCGAATACGGTTTAAGTACATTATTGCCATTAGGCAAATTTATTATGGCAATTTACATTGCTGCACTTATCCATATCGTGGTGGTATACGGTGGCTTAGTTAAATTTGCAGCAGGTTTAAGCCCATTACAGTTTTTCCGTAAGGCCATGCCTGCACAAGTTGTGGCATTCAGTACCGCATCAAGTTTTGGTACTTTACCCGCAAGTACTCGTTGTACCGAAGCGATGGGGGTGTCAAAACGTTACAGTGCTTTTGTATTACCACTCGGCGCAACCATGAACATGGACGGTTGTGGCGGCATTTACCCTGCCATTGCGGCGATCTTTATTGCGCAAATTTATGGTATTCCGCTTGATATGACCGACTACATGTTAATTGCAGTAACGGCCACCGTCGCTTCTGTAGGCACTGCAGGTGTGCCAGGTAGCGCGATGGTGATGTTAACAGTAACCTTAGGTGTAATAGGTCTACCGCTTGAAGGGATTGCCTTTATCGCAGCTATTGACCGTATTATTGATATGATCCGCACTGCAACCAATGTGACCGGAGACATGATGACTGCGGTGGTGATAGGTAAAAGCGAAGGTCAGCTTGATGTAGAACAATTTTACTCAGATGAAAAACCGATTGAACAAGTTGTGTCTTAGTTTTTATTGCAGTTTTATTGTCATACAAGATTAATGACAACAAAAAACGAGTATCAACTGATACTCGTTTTTTTGTTATATCATGCTAATAAAATTAGAACTTAGCGTTTGCCCATAACCATACTTTATCGGCATCAAATCCAGCGTCACCCGCTGAGTAAGACGCATATTTAACGCCTACAGTGTAATGCTTATCAATAGGTAAACTAAATACTGCATCAATTTCGCTACCTAAATCGCTAACAGTGGCACTTGATACATCGGCTTCAAAATCATGATAAAGCAGCGCCCATTTACCGCCAACGACACTGCCACCAACAGACATATAAGTATCTGCCAAGCCTTGCTTTGGAGTAGATAAGAATTGATCAGCCCAACCATTAAACGCATGCAAAGTCGCTAACGGCGTTGAGAAACCATATTCGCCATCGTCTGAACCCAATTGCTCGTAGCCAAGCTTAACCGTTAAACCGCTAAAGCCTACGCCCACTTCACCCAGCATATAATCGCTAGAGTAAGATGGTATCGCAGTATCAGCATCAGTATCTTGAGTTGCGTATTCTAAGGTATAAAGAAGCTTGATTTTATCGATATCTTTGGCACCAGCAAAACGTATACCATAAGTGTCGATACCGATATTACTGATATCGTCTTCAAGTAAATAGCTATAAGCGCTCAGTTTACCCAAATCGAATTTGTAAGATGCGTTAATAACGTGATCTTTTGAACCCATGTCTTTAACTTCTGCAAAAATACGGTTGCGCTTGTAGATATAACCGTAATCAACACTAAAATCATTTATCGCATATTGCATTGTAACCGCATCAAACGTTTGACGATCTTGACGCCAGCCGACATGTCCTACAAAACGCATGTTATCAAGTGCTATCACTTGACGGCCCACCTTAGCTTTAAAACCATTACGTTTATATTGTAAAAATGCTTGGTCTAATTCAGTTGTTTCGGGATCTGCTATCACAGAATAATCTGTGTTATTGCCAGTCGCATCATTGTAATCATTTACCCCTGCTACACTGCGAGAGTCTTCAAACTCAACTAATGCAGTTAATCCATAATACTCAGCAGTAGCAAAGGTTAAGCGTGTACGTAAGGTCAAAGCATCTGCGTCTTTTAACGGATTGTCTTGATCGACTGATTCATAACGTAAATTTAAGTTTACGTTTGCTGTACCTTGAGTGATTGCATCAGCAACTGTATTAACATTGGTGTCTGCGGCATTGGCGCTGCCCATGGCTAATAACAACGAACAAGTTAATGCTGATAAAGCCCATTTTTTGGTCACAGCAGAATTTTGGCAAGCCTTATCCGTAACTTGACTAGCAAGCAATTTATTATTCATCTTACATTCCTAATATTTATTTTAAGTTGAGTTATCAATCTGCTAAATATACGTAAAATATATGGCTAGCAAGTTAACTGGCCGTAACCTTAATGAGTTCACTGCTCAGTTTCCGTGACATATCTTGCATTTTACATACTTGTTCTACTCGATATTGATGGCAATTCAAAATTTGCGACTTTAGACAATTAAAATTAACAGATTGTCGAACTAATATTATTTTAGAAACATGTCTTGCTGACATAAAACCATGAATAAAAACGGATACTTACACACCTACAAAGAGGTATTTGAGTGATTTTTTTGATTAAAAATCAACTTCAGTATATGTTATCTTTCGATTAATAATACTCAATATGATGGACATTCAAGTACGCTAAAAAACGAATAATCCAAGTGAATTATTGACATATTTCAAACGAGATTAGTGTGTTTATCGAACAAAAGTCATTATTAACATTTCAATTACGTAATTGATTTTTGTTGTTGATTTGAAGATTATCAGCCAAATTAAAAGTAGCCCCCCATGCAGGGCTACCGCATGAGTGTTTGATTTTTAACCGAACTACTCAATCCAGCCTTTAATACTGCTTCAAGCATCGATGGATTCATCATGCATCGCTTTTGTTTTCCAACAATGCTTATCTTGGTCG
>NZ_JBSQBN010000006.1:0-71418 GCF_053850585.1 Shewanella sp. A22 | reverse complement strand
TTAGATGCTTTCAAAATACGACTGCATGGTCTATTTTTTTCCATAAAAAATAAGACATTCCCACCATCCATGGCGGTCAGATGCTGGAGGTAGAGTAACGCAGGAGCTTGTTACCGAGGATCACTATGCGCTTCAATCATCTGCCTTGCCTACAGCACTTTGAACTCCCGCTGAAAGATCACATATTTAATAGGATTGGTATAAGAAGGTTATTTAAGATTTAAGCCAGATTAACGAAGCCATTCGCCCCGTTTTTTGATCTCGGCGATAAGAATAGTAATCAAGATCAGAAAAGGTACACACATCAGCGCTATAGATTTTATGAACACCAGCAATAGATAAACGCAACTTAGCTAGGCCAACTAAGTCAGCTAAATATTTAGTATTATGGCAAGTAAAATAGGTTGCGGCTTGCGAATTTTTACTGATAAAAGCATCTCGAACTTCACTGCCTACCTCGAACGTTAATGGACCGATTGCAGGCCCTAAATAAGCATTCAACATAGACATTGAACAATTAAACCGCGCCAAAGCTTGCTCAATAATCCCGTCACACAACCCACGCCATCCGGCATGAACCGCCGCAATTTGAGTTCCTTGCTGGTCACATAGTAATATGGGTAAACAATCGGCTGTCATGACCGCACAAACATGACCGAATTGATCGCTATAGCAGCCATCCGCGACAACGGTAGTGATACTTGTTGACAATTCTCGAGCATCAACCACCTTGATACCGTGAACTTGCTCGAGCCAAATAGGCTCTGCAGGCAATGACAATCTTTTGTTTAATATTGCACGATTAGCTAATACTTGCTGAGTGACATCTCCAACATGCCCCCCTAAGTTTAAACTATCAAATGGGCTTACGCTAACGCCGCCATAACGGTTTGTCATGGCTATAGCAACGTTATCGGGTAATGGCCAATCGTGCTTGAACATTATAAATATTCTATTGGATTAAGCTCTGTATCTAGACGTAATGCTTTTGTCAGCTCAACCATGTCATCAGGAATAGGCGCATGCCAAGTCATGATTTCACAAGTGAATGGATGAGCAAGCTCTAAACGCACAGCGTGTAATGCTTGACGATTAAATCCCTTAAGCAGTTCAAAAAACTCTGGGCTAGCCGATTTAGGTGGACGAGGACGGCCGCCATAAACAGGATCGCCAACAAGTACATGACCAATATGTGCCATATGAACTCGAATTTGGTGAGTACGACCCGTTTCTAGGCGCAATCTTAACCGAGTATGTGCTCGAAACTTCTCAGCAACACGGTAATGAGTCACTGACGGACGACCACCATGGATAACAGCCATTTGAGTTCGTCGAGTCTCATGGCGATCAATTGGCTCATCAACAGTGCCACCTGCCGTCATAGTACCAAGTACAATGGCTTCATATTCACGTACAATATCACGTGCTTGCAATGCCGTAACTAAATGCGTTTGTGCCTCAACGGTTTTCGCAACAACCATTAAACCTGTAGTGTCTTTATCTAAGCGGTGCACAATACCCGCTCTAGGAACATGTTCAATATTAGGGCAATGGTGCAGTAGCGCATTCATCAATGTGCCGTCGGCATTACCAGCCCCAGGATGTACAACTAAACCAGCTTGCTTATTGACCACTAAAATATGATCATCCTCATAAACAATATCAAGGGCTATATTTTGTGCTTTGGCGCGTACTTCTTCTTCAAGTGTGGCGTTGACTTCAATAAGCTGAGTTTCGAAAACCTTTTCCCGTGGCTTGTCGACTGTGATACCGTCAACAGTAATTGCACCAGATAGGATCCATTCCTTGATGCGTGTGCGCGAGTAGTCAGGGAACAAACCAGCTAATGCTTGGTCTAATCTCAGACCAGTTTGTGTTGCTGTTATCTCGCTTTTTAGATTAATCTCTTGTGTCATAGGAACCGTACCCCAGTTTAGGGGTCCAAAGTGAATGTGCTATCTGTTACAATCGGATGTTTTCTATTTTACCGTGAAATGGAAAAATTCTTAACAACAACTTAAAAAGAATTGAATTCAAGTATGTATAAAATTGCCAAAGGTGTCGCCCTAGTATTACTTTCAGTGGCTATAACAGCCTGTAGTAGCAGTCCAGAAGACGATGATGTTGCCAATAAGGCATCACCTGAAGTTCTGTACTCTCAAGCAAGAACGTCAATGGAATTAGGTAATTACTCTAAAGCCGCACGTTCTCTTGAAGCATTGGACTCTCGTTTTCCATTTGGTCCGCACAAAACACAAGTTCAGTTAGACTTGATTTATGCGTATTACAAAATGGATGATGCTGCCTCAGGACTTGCTAACATTGATCGCTTTATACGCCTCAATCCAACGCATCCTAATATAGATTACGTCTATTATATGCGTGGTTTAAGCAATATGCAGGCAGATAATTATTTATTTCACGATTTAATGAATATTGATCGTACCGATCGCGATCCCAAAAATGCACAAGATGCATTTAAAGATTTCGACCGATTAATTAAATCGTACCCAAATAGCAAATATGCTGCTGATGCACAACAACGTATGCAGTACTTAAAAAATCGTTTAGCTAAGTACAGTATTCGGGTTGCTGAGTATTATATCAAAATGAATGCATGGAGTGCAGCTGCAGTTCGTGCTCAATCAGTTATGGAAAAATTTCCAGGAACCCCTTCAACTGAACGAGCATTAGAAATTATGGCTAAAGCTTATAGCGAACTCGGCCAAGAAACGCTGCAACAACATGTTAAAACAGTGATGAAAGCTAACTTTCCCAACAACGAAATATTAGCTAACTAGCTATTCAATCGTTAAATAGTCACTTTTATTAAACGCTCCTTGGAGCGTTTTTTATTTCTGATTTATCAATATTAATAAAAAAGCATATTGTTAATTCATTTGACCAGTGTAATGGCTTAAGCAAGAAATTAAGCAGTGACTTAGCGCAATCATTATTAGGCAAAAGAAACATTTGCTCAACACTAGGCATTGGCTGAATAGCATTCGATACGAGCAAAATACACCCAAACAAATCGATTTTTGATATAAAAATAAAAAACAGGTTGACTCAGCAGGCCAAAACCCTTTAAATTGCGTCCGTCGCCCGAATAGCTCAGTCGGTAGAGCAGAGGATTGAAAATCCTCGTGTCCCTGGTTCGATTCCGGGTTCGGGCACCATATTTATATTGGTGGCAACAGCGACTAATAGATTAAAGTTATTTCGCGATACATGATTGCAGGTGTGGTGGAATTGGTAGACACGTCAGCTTCAGGTGCTGATGCTCGCAAGGGCGTGGAGGTTCAAGTCCTCTCACCTGTACCAAATAACTTTATCAGTTTTAACAAGAAGGCCTCGCAATGCGAGGCCTTCTTGTTTTATTTATTTCGCATATAAAGTGGGCTTCATTAAATCGGTTCTATATGATTTACCATTAACTGCACAGTTTGGTTGCCCCTAAACTCATTAACATCAAGTTTATACACCACCCGAGCATGTTTAATGGTTGCATCAGGCCATATTGCTAAATCAATATTGAAGGCAATACCATCTAACATCATGCTGCCGCATTCAGTCTCTAATAATAACTTTAAATGCTTTTCGCCAACTATACGCTGCTGGATAACATTAAACACACCGTCAAATAAAGGCTCTTCAAACGACTGCCCCCAAGGTCCTGCATTACGTAACAGACAAGCAGTATCTATCGTCATAAGTTCACTCGGTAGCTCCCCGTCTGATAGTAACTCCCCAATTAATAGTTCATCATCTAAGGTATCTCTTACACATGTGTCATAAGCTTGTTTAAACGCCTCAAATGATTCGGCTTTTAATGACAACCCTGCCGCCATTGCATGACCACCAAACTTCATTATCATCCCTGGGTGCAGCGTATTAATACGCTCGAGCAAATCTCGCATATGCAAACCTTTAATCGAACGGGCAGAACCTTTTATTTCACCATCACCAGCATCTGCAAACGCAATAACAGGCCGATGATAACGATCTTTAATCCGCGATGCCAAGATACCAATAACACCTTGATGCCAATCATCCTGAAAAATAGCAATACCCCATGGTAAATCATCTTCATTGAGCGAGACTTTCGACAAGCTCTTTAATGCTTCTTGCTGCATACCAGTTTCAAGTTCGCGGCGTTCTTGGTTTAATCCATCCAATTCAGCCGCCATTCTCCTCGCCAGCATGATGTCATCACACAGTAAGGTTTCAACACCTAACGCCATTTCATCTAAACGGCCAGCAGCATTCAGCCTAGGACCCACCGCAAAACCAAAATCAGCAGCGACGACTTTTTCAGGGCTACGCTTTGCGACTTCGAGTAGTGCGGTAATACCAACTCTACCGCGGCCACTTTTAATACGTTGTAAACCTGCCTTGACTAATATGCGGTTGTTCATGTCTAACGCAACAACATCAGCAACAGTGCCTAAAGCAACAATATCGAGTAATGTCCCTAGGTTAGGCTCAGCAATTTGTTGTTGCAGATACCAACCTCGTTGCCTTAATTCAGCGCGCAAGGCCGACATGAGGTAAAACGCCACCCCAACCCCAGCAATGGATTTACTCGCAAATTGACAACCAGGTTGATTTGGATTAACAATCACATCTGCATTCGGCAAGGAATTGCCAGGCAAGTGATGGTCGGTAACAACAACGGTCATTCCTAATAGCTTAGCAGCCGCTACCCCCTCAACAGAAGAAATACCATTATCGACAGTGATTAGTACGTCAGCATTTTTATTGTAAGCAACAGCCACAATCTCAGGGCTCAAACCATAACCATAATCAAATCGATTTGGGATCAGGTAATCGACATGCTTAACCCCCATCATTCGCAACGCCAGCATACACACACTCGTCGATGTGGCACCATCGGCATCAAAATCCCCAACAATAAGTATTGATTGTTGGGCTGCTATGGCATCAGCAATAATCACCGCAGCTTCTGTGAGACCTTTCATCGTAGCTGGATGTAATAACTTACTTAATACGAGTTCACAGTCATTTTCCTTCACCCCACGGCGAGCATATAGCTGTTTTAGTAATGACGGTAAAGAAGCAGGTAAGTGGCTATCGTCAACCTGAGGACGACGAACTATTCTATGAGACAAAAGACAACCTCGATTGAGCAATAAGAAAATCAAGCATAACAAAAAGGTGAGCCGAGGCTCACCTTGATTTTACGTTTATAGTACCAACATTACGACGTTGATTGATAAACCTGACTTATAGGTTTGACTCAATCGTACGTAATAAGTCTGCAGGCGCTTGATAACCAGGCACCATTACACCATTTTCCAAAATCAACGCTGGTGTGCCGTTAATGCCAAACGACGTGCCTAATTTATACTGCGCACTAATATCAATATTACAACTGGCCGCTTTAACATTTAAACCATTCTTAGCATCAGTCATTGCCTTCAAAGGATCTTTCGCACACCAGACAGCTTGCATCTCATCAGCATTCGCAGACGGAATTCCCGCACGAGGGTACGCTAAATAACGAATAGTAATTCCTAAATCATTGTAACCTGCCATTTGATTATGTAATTTACGGCAATAACCACAATCAACATCAGTAAAAACGGTGACCACATGCTTCTCATTTTTAGCTTTGTAAACCAACATTTCACTTTCGAATGGCTTGAGTGACTTGATACGAGGTCCAGCTAATGCGGCTTCAGTTAAGTTTTTCATACCGTTATCGATATCATACAAACTACCATGCATTAACTTAGAGCCATCTTTAGTGACATATAATACACCCTTATCCGTCAGTGCTTGATATAGACCATCAATTGGTGATTGCTCAATGGACATGACACTAATACCTAGAGTACTGGTGAGTTTTTGCTTTAATGCCGATTCATTTGGGACATTGCTCGCAGGTGCCGCAGACACAATAGGAGCAATAACAAGGCTGGCAACAAGGGCTAATGTACTGGTTAACTTCATGATAATTCCTAATTTACACGGGTTCAAATTAATAGACCCGACTTCATCAATAAAACTTACAGACATAGTTTCGCTAACGCAACTAGACTGACATGCTTAAATGTAAGGATTTGATCATCCCCGCACTAACCGCGCGGATGATGTTGACTATGCAACTGCTGCAAACGCACTTTAGCTACATGAGTATATATTTGAGTGGTTGATAAATCACTATGTCCCAATAAAAGTTGTACGACGCGAAGATCTGCACCATGGTTGAGTAAGTGTGTTGCAAAAGCATGTCGTAAGGTATGCGGAGATATATGACACTGAATTCCAGCTCTTGCAGCATAGCACTTAACTCGATGCCAAAAGGTTTGTCTTGTCATCATTTGGCCACGACGTGAAGGAAACAACACATCAGACTGCTTCATGTTCAATAACTCAGCTCGAGCAAACTTAATGTACTGCTCAACCTCTGTTATCGCAAGCTCCCCTAATGGAACCAAGCGCTCTTTCTCACCCTTACCCATTACCCTAACCAAACCTTGACGCAAACTAATTTGCTCCATGGTTAAGCTGACTAATTCAGTTACCCGTAATCCTGTCGCGTACAACAACTCCAACATAGCTTTATCACGATGTTCAATTGGATCATCAATATTCGGCTCAGATAACAGGCTTTCAACCTGTGCTTCTGACAACGAATCAGGTAACTGACGCGCGAGTTTAGGTGATTTAATTAATGCCGTAGGGTCTTGCCTTATCAGTTGTTTTACAAGCAAATAACCATAAAACCGCCGCAAACTACTTAACATTCTGGCTGTACTACTTTTGGCAAAATGTTGCTCGAAGCGTTCAGTTAAATAATTGCGTAACAAAATTTGGTCTACCGTTAACAAATCGCCGCCTTGCGACAATAGGTAACGTTCAACATGCTGCAAGTCAGTGCGATAGGCTGCCAATGTATTATCACTTAAGCCTTTAGTTGACCATAATTCATCCAAAAACTGATTAATTAACGGATTGGGTTGATATGTAGATTTAACCAAAATGAAGTCTCAATCAGTAACTAAAAAAACGACGTTAGATAAAATATCATAACGTCGTTGTCTTGTTCGCCTTTATTCGCTCTGTGGCATGAATGTTTGCTTATGCCATGTCACAGATATGAAGATTAAACAGCGGTGTGCTTCGGAATAAACAAGCATACAAGAGCCGTTAAGGCTGTCGGTAACAACCAAGCCATCCCCTCGGCATGCAATGGCAGAAAATCAAGGAAACTCATATCCATACCAGCAGTTTGTAAACCATCGAAAATACCAAAGAATAACGCAACACTAAGTACGATACGATGTGCAAAGGCTGGTCTAGCAAAGCGGTCGGTTAAAAAAGTCACCAACACTAACGCAATTGCCACGGGGTAAATAGTCATTAATACTGGAATACTAATACTAATTAATTGAGTCAATCCAACGTTAGCAACGGTGGCACAAATGACACTCAACACCACCACTAATAACTTATAAGACAAGCTTGGAAGCAATTCATTAAAAAATTCGGAGCAAGCCGTCACTAAACCAACCGCAGTCGTTAGGCATGCAAGCGTCACTACCGTTGATAGCATTAATGTGCCTATGCTGCCAAAATGATGAGTGACATAATTTGTTAAAATTTGTCCACCATTTTCGGCACCAATAGCAAAATCGCCCGCTGAAGCACCTAGATAAAACAAAGAAATATACACAAATGCCAAACCACCAGCAGCAATAAAAGCCGCGCGAACCAAATACTTGGTTTGATCAGCCGTATCGTTAACGCCTTTTTTGCGCAATAAATCAATAATCAACATACCAAACATCAATGATGCCAATGTATCCATAGTGTTATAACCTTCAATAATCCCCTTGGTTAAAGGATTATTAATATAATCACCCACCGGCAAATTCACTGCCGCACTAGGAAGAATAATCACTGAACAGGCCAAGCCTACCAGCAATAGTATCAACACAGGGGTAAGTACTTTACCCACACTATCGAGTAGTTTCCCAGGGAATAAAGACAAAAACATCACAACAGAGAAAAACACTAATGTGTAGATTAGCTGGGCAATATTAAATTCTTTTCCCCCCAACATCATTAATGCATCAGGATTATGAATAAACGGCCTTGCACCAATTTCAAACGCGACCAAAGACGTTCGCGGGGCGGCAAAAGCAGGACCAATAATAATATAAATCGCAACCGCTAATGCCGTTGCTGCAAATGCGGGTAATAATGCCATCACTTTACCATTGGCTTTGGCAACAGCGATCAAGCCAATCAATGGCATACCTACAGCAGTAATTAAGAAACCGAACATTGCCAAAGACATATTCTCACCAGCAAGCATGCCAGCAAAAGGTGGAAAAATTAAGTTACCCGCACCTAAAAAAAACGCAAAGGTCATAAACCCTAACCCTAGCGTATCAGTCACACTCATTTTGGTTGTTTGCACTACTCGCCCCGTATTGTTGTTATGTTTTTTAACAAACCTAATTGATTACGCCATAATTAGCTACTACTGAACTGAACAGGCCCCAACGTGTAAAGTTAAAAATACACTTTAAAATAATAAAATATGCTTAAAAAATTAGCAAAAATGAACATCAAGTCCATTCCCTACCTATTGTTTGTATCAAAACAGCCCTAATCAGATTTTTTACTCAGTTTTACAGAAAAAAAGCGGCCAAACTAATATCAAATACTGGGAGTAGAAACAAGCATAGAAACCCCAAAAGACAAAAATAACTTTCTTTTTACTAAATAATGTCAACACTTGTGTACATGATCGGCAAGTTACTGTTTTTCAGTTAACTTTCACTAACAAAGAAATAACAATTAACTGGCCAGATTATTAAAGCGACGACAACTCAGACCAAAGCGATTATGATCGGTATTAATATATTCACAGTTAACTAATTAGCAGTTTGTGTATGCCTTTTACCTTCAAACAATTTCATATCGATGACCGTCAATGTGGTATGTCGGTAAGTACAGATGGAGTGCTACTGGGTGCTTGGGCAGATCTGTGCAGCTCCGCAAATATACTTGATATTGGTGCTGGCAGTGGCTTACTCAGTTTGATGGCTGCGCAAAGAACGGCCGCAAACGTTAACATAACGGCTGTTGAACTCGATAGCGCAGCGGCAAACGCATGTAAACACAACATTTCACAAAGCCCATGGCCAAATAAAATAAAGGTATACCAAGAGGGAATACAAGAATTTGTACAACAATGCGCCATCAATACAACTCAATTCGAACAAATTATTTGCAATCCGCCCTATTTTGAACATGGCCCTCAAGCCAAACAATCAACTCGAGCAGATGCCAGACATACAAATACTTTAACCTTTGATGACTTACAAAATGCAATAAAACAATTGCTCACCCCCAATGGCCGCACAAACATCATTTTACCGCAACAAAGCTTATCTAGCTTTGCAGCGCTATTGCCATCAAAACAGCTCACCCTGACAAAACAAATTGATGTTGCCAGTGTGACAGGAAAACAACCTAGTCGAGTGCTCCTAGAACTACAGCACCAACAACCGAGTCAACCGGGATCGCAACCACCAATACAACGAGGTCAGTTCGATATTAAAGATCCACAAGGGCAATACACCCCCGCCATGACAGATTTATGCCGCGACTTCTACTTAAAGCTTTAGCCTACTCATTAGGTCGGCTATAATACTCAACTATTTTTCAGCGAGACCAGCGCATGCAATTTGAAGATTTCCAGCTCGACCCTAGCTTATTAGAGTCACTCAAGGCCATGGGACACAACACCCCCACCACTATTCAGCAGCAAACTATTCCTTTGGCCATGGATCAGCGGGATATTTTAGCGCGTGCGCCAACCGGCACCGGTAAAACAGCCAGTTTCTTACTGCCAGCTTTACAACACCTTATTGACTTCCCGCGTCGTTTTGAAGGCCAAGCACGTATTTTGGTACTAACGCCCACTCGCGAATTAGCCAGTCAAATTCATCGCTATGCAAGCCATTTAGCCACTGGGCTTGATCTCAATATCGCCATCATCACAGGTGGAGTACCTTATGGCCCACAAGAAGAGGCGCTTGCTGACAATATCGATTTATTGATCGCCACTCCAGGTCGATTAATGGAATACTTAGACAAAGACAAATTTGATGCAACCGAAGTTGAAATTCTGATTATCGATGAAGCAGATCGGATGCTAGACATGGGCTTTTCCTCAGTAGTGCAAGCGATTGCCATTGAAGCACAAGGCCGCAAACAAAACATGCTGTTTTCTGCGACGTTAGAAGGCAACGGTGTTAACCGCTTTGCTCGCGAACTGTTAAATGACCCTATAATGGTCGATGTGGATGCGCCGCGTAGTGAAAAAGCCAAAGTGCATCAATGGGTGCATTTGGCTGATGACCAAGCACATAAATTTGCTTTGTTATGCCATATTCTGCAACAAGAAAATGTTAAACGTACCATTGTGTTTGTGAAAACGCGCGAAATGGTTGCCAGCCTTGAAGGCTTATTGCTAAAAGCCAATATCCCATGCGCCTTTATGCGTGGCGACATGGAACAGAAAAAGCGCTTCCAAGCTCTTGGTCGCTTCTCTAAAGGCGAAGTCAATGTACTATTGGCGACAGATGTTGCAGCGAGAGGCATTGATGTCGATGACATTACTCATGTCATTAACTTTGACATGCCACGTTCTGCCGACGCCTACGTACACCGTATAGGCCGCACAGCAAGAGCTGGCGCAAAAGGCACTGCAATCTCATTGGTCGAAGCTCATGATATGCGTATTGTGTCTAAGATTGAGCGCTACATTGAAATACCACTTAAACGCCGCGTAATTGAAGAACTTCGTCCAAAGCACAAAGAAGCTAAAGTACCTGGTAAGAAAAAAGCCAATGCAAAAGATGCTCGGGTGAAATCAAAAAAGTATAAGAAAAAATAGCCACCGTATTAACGGCTAACACTCCAACCAATAAAAAAGCGAATTACTCAGTAATTCGCTTTTTTATATCCAAACCAACATATGATTATACAAAAACATCAAAAACAGCCTATATATGTCAAGGTATGTCAATTAACGCTCAAAAAACACCCTCCAAGCTCCCTTGTCATAATACTCTGAATCTAATATGTTTTATGTAAAATATAGGTTTAGTACAGGGTAAAAATACTATCAAAACATCACTTATAACGTGTTAAATCATAAAATCTAATCAAAACATAAAATTATGACACACTTTATTTACATTCAGCTATTCAGATACGCCTCATACTCTGTTAATTTAGTACTAATGAGCAATAACTTGAAACAGATAAGACGAGTTGCCCCATACTTTTAATCGTCTTTCCGCATTATTTCAGCATGGATACGCAAAAAGAAATGATAAAAAAAATACTAAGAAGACTTTCACCGCTCCTAATCCTTATCGCCTTCATCGCTGCTGCTATGCTACTTATTAGTACGCAAGAAGATCCTGAACAAAAAGACGAACCTGTTAATATTCCGATTATTGACGTGCAAACGGTAACGCCGCAAACCTTGTCATTGAACCTGCCATCTTATGGTGTGGTTAACCCCAAATATAAAACGCAGCTCGTCACCGAAGTTCAGGGGCGCATGCTGAGTATTTCAGCTAATTTTGTTGCCGGTGGCGTAGTAAGAAAAGGCGAGCAACTGGCCATTATAGAACCTTCTGATTACGAAGCTGATCTTATCCAAGCAGAAGCAACACTGGCACAAGCCACTGCAGCCTTGAATGAAGAAAAAGCTCGGGGCGTGGTTGCTAAAATTGAATTTAAAGATTTTGACAGAGGCCTACCGCCAGAACTGGGATTACGCATCCCACAACTCAAAAAAGAACAAGCAAACGTAAAATACGCAGAGGCAGCATTAGCTCGAGCACAACGTAATTTAGCGCGCACGGTTATACGTGCACCATTTGACGGCATTATCAAAGCCCGGAATGTCGATTTAGGTCAATATGTCACATTAGGTACCAATTTAGGTGAGTTATACGACACCAGTATTGCCGAAATAAGACTGCCATTAGCAAACGAAGATTTAGCTTACCTTGAGTCTGTCGATAACCCAGAAACAAGTGTCACCCTAAGTGCACTATTGGCAGGGAAACAAGTAACTTGGACTGGCAATATTGTCCGTAGCGAAAATGTTATCGACGAACAAACTAGGATGGTGTACTTAGTTGCAGAAATCCATGATCCCTATTTACGTAACAACAAAACCAAAGGCCAATTACCTCTAAAGTACGGCAGTTTTGTCAATGCCATTATTACAGGAAAAACCGTAAATGATGTAGTAAAGCTTCCACGTCACGTCGTGCGCAATAACCAAGTTGCAGTTGTGGATGCAAACAATATTATCGAAATGCGCCCAGTTAACGTGATTCGTTCCGACATAGACACCATCTACATTCAAGGCAGTTTCAAAGCAAACGAGCGAGTTTCAACCACTAGTGTTAATAGTCTCAATTCTGGGCAAGCCGTTAAAGTGCTTGGTGAAGAAACAAAAACAGAGCCTGTCGATACTGACACTCAAGCCGCCAAGACTGTAGGTGAATAATCATGGATACCAATAAAGGAATTATTGCTTGGTTTGCCCGCAACAGTGTTGCCGCCAACTTACTGATGGCCGCATTACTCATTGGCGGTTTATTCAGTGCCGTACTTATCAATAAAGAAGTGTTCCCCAGCTTTGAACTAAACCTAATCAATATCAATGTGGCCTACCCTGGTGCAGCACCGCAAGAAATTGAAGAAGGGATAAATATAAAAATCGAAGAGGCAATCCAAGATATTAGTGGGATTAAAAAAGTCACTTCTGTTGCCAGCGACAGTGTGGGCTCTGTGACCATTGAAGTCGAGGACGGTTATGATGTTCAACAAGTCTTAGACGAAGCGAAGCTTCGAGTTGATGCGATTGCAACCTTTCCCGATAACATCGAAAAACCCAATATTTATCAAATAAAACCTGAAAACAATGTCATTTGGGTGTCTGTGTATGGCGACATGACGTTGCATGACATGAAAGAAATGGCCAAAACAATTCGCGATGACATCACCGACCTCCCTGCCGTAACTCGCGCCAAAGTGACTGGTGTTCGTGATTATGAAATAGGCATTGAGCTGTCTGAAGACAAGCTACGGGAATACGGTATTACTTTTACCCAGGTCGCTTTAGCTGTACAAAACTCATCGATTGATTTACCAGGAGGCTCAATTCGGGCCCAAGACGGTGACATCTTACTGCGAACAAAAGGCCAAGCTTATACCGCAAATGATTTTGCCCAAATAGTGGTCGAAACACGTGCTGATGGCAGCCGTGTCATGTTGCCGCAAGTCGCCACCATCAATGATGATTTTGAAGAGCGTTTAGAATACACTCGCTTTAACGGCAAACCCGCTGCTGTGATTGAAATTACCAGTATCGACGATCAAAATGCGCTAGATATATCATCTCAAGTTAAGGCATATGTTGCCGAACGTAAAAAAAGCTTACCGAGCAATATTGAACTTGATACCTGGGGAGACCTAACACACTACTTACAAGGCCGTTTGAACATGATGTTATCTAACATGTTTTATGGCGCTTTGTTGGTATTTATTATTCTGGCCTTGTTTTTAGATCTTAAACTCGCTTTCTGGGTCATGATGGGATTACCGGTGTGTTTTTTAGGCACTATGTTATTAATGCCGCTCGACCCATTTAATATGTCCATTAACATGTTAACTCTATTTGCATTTATTCTGGTGCTTGGAATCGTCGTCGACGATGCTATTGTCATCGGCGAGAGTGCTTATACCGAAGTAGAAGAAAATGGACACTCTCTGACGAACGTGGTTAAAGGGGTACAAAAAGTAGCCATGCCCGCTACATTTGGGGTTCTCACGACCATTGCAGCCTTTATCCCAATGATCATGGTTTCAGGGCCAATGGGCATCATTTGGAAATCCATCGGTATGGTGGTGATTTTGTGTTTAGTATTTTCGTTGATTGAATCGAAACTGATTTTACCCGCGCATTTAGCTCACATGAAAATCAAAAAACGCACCGCACCAACCAATATGTTTACCCGCTTTAAAGCTGGGTTAAATAATGGGTTACAGCACTTTATTTATAATACCTACCGCCACTTCCTCGAACGCTGTATAAAACATCGTTATAACGTAGTCTCAATATTTGTTGGAGTATTAATTCTATCAATAGCGTTGGTACAAAGTGGCAAAGTACGCTGGGTTTTCTTTCCTGATATTCCATCCGACTTTATTCAAGTACAACTTGAAATGGAAGAAGGTAGCTCTGAACAAAACACCTTAGAAGTCTTACAGCAAGTCGAAGATGCACTGTATAAAATGAACACCAAGTTGGAGAATGAATACGGCTATCCAATGGTAAAGCATAGCTATATTGAACTCAGTTCCCGCAGCAGTGCATTTGTATTTACCGAACTCACTAAAGCTGAAGATCGTGAAGTTGACGGCGTTGCTATTGCTGAAGAATGGCGAGCACAATTACCTGAACTATTGTCTGTTAAAAAACTAAACATTAATGCCAGTACCAATGATACTGGTGGTGATTTATCGTTCCGCTTAACCTCAAGTGATTTAGGTCAATTGTCTGAAGCCGCCAAAACACTTAAATCTAAGTTAGCCACTTATGAAGGTGTGTACGATATTACCGATAATTTTTCGTCTGGCTCACACGAAATCCGCTTAAATATCCGGCCAGAAGCAGAAGCACAAGGTTTAACACTATCAGACTTAGCACGCCAAGTTCGTTACGGGTTCTACGGTTATGAGGCGCAACGCATTTTGCGCAATAAAGAAGAAGTCAAAGTCATGGTGCGCTACCCACTAGAACAGCGCCGCACGGTAGGTGACCTTGAAAACATGCTTATCCGTACGCCATCTGGCGCTGCGGTGCCGTTTTCAACCGTTGCAGATATTGAATTAGGTGAATCATATGCATCGATCACCCGAGTGGATGGTCGTCGAGCCATTACCATTAGTGCCAATGTAAATAAAAACAATGTAGAACCCTCAAAAGTCGTCGCCGAAATTCAAGAAGATTTCTTACCTGAATTAACTGCTCGGTTTCCTAAAGTTGTGTCGGCATTGGATGGTGGTAGCCTAGACGAACAAAATGCCATGCTTGGTTTAGCACAAGGCTTCTTTTTTGCCATGTTTACCATCTATGCTCTAATGGCCATTCCATTAAAATCGTATACCCAACCTTTAATCATTATGTCTGTCATTCCGTTTGGTATGATTGGTGCCTTGTTTGGCCACTATATTCTTGGCTTATCCATGAGTATTTTGAGTTTATGCGGTATTGTTGCGTTAGCAGGGGTCGTGGTAAATGACTCGTTGATTTTGGTCGACTTTGTCAACCGTGCCCGTGAAGAAGGAAAGTCGCTAATGCAGTCGGCTATCGATTCTGGTTGTTATCGTTTTAGAGCAATTATCTTAACCTCACTGACAACTTTTGTTGGCTTGATCCCCATCATTATGGAAAAAAGCTTACAAGCTAAAATTGTCATTCCAATGGCAACATCTCTCGCATTTGGTATTTTGTTCTCTACCGTAGTGACGCTCATTTTAGTGCCTATTCTGTATATCATACTTGATGATATTAAACGTTCATTAAAGCGATTTTTCATTTGGTGGTGGCAACCTAAATCATCGGAAGATCCATTAAGTTCAGACGAACACTAATTGCTAGTGGTTAACTCCTTATCTTATAAACATAAGCAAGACTGTTTAGCCATGTTTTTGAGTTGCATATACAGGCCCTAGTGAGTTATCAATAAAAAACAGAGTATATATGACTCTGTTTTTTTTATTGATTAAGAAAACTGCGACCAAAACAACATACCCCAGTAATGCATTGGGCTATGCTCCCATAAACTTTACACTATCGTTATTCTATTACCATGAACACAAACACAACATCGGCAGAAACCCATCAACCTACGCTAGTCTATGACATTGAAACTCGTCGATATTTAAATATTACCGGCAGATGCACGCTTCGATGCCAATTTTGCCCAAAACACAATGGTTCAAAACAAGTTCATGAGTATAATCTGTCGTTAACAAAAACTGTCACTGCAGCCAATATTTTGCCACTTCTAGGTGATGTTAATCAGTTTGATGAGTATGTGTTTTGTGGTTTCGGCGAACCAACACTGAACCTAGAATGTTTGCTCGATGTTGCGCGAGCCATTAAAGAACAAGGGGGTAAAACCAGGCTAAATACAGATGGCTTAGGTAACCTTTTTCATAGACGTAATATATTGCCAGAACTCAGCCAACACATAGACAGCATGTCCATTTCACTCAATGCCCATGACGAAACCAGCTACCTACAGCATTGCCGACCAAAATTAGCTAATTCCTTTAATGCATTACTCGATTTTATTGCATTAGCGCCACACTACATTCCACAAGTGCAAGTGAGTGCGATTGAAGGTCTTGAAAATGTAGACATAGAGAGATGCCGTGAGATTGCCGTGAATTCAGGTGTACGATTCAAACTGCGTCAACTTGATATCATTGGCTAATATCTGTCAATGAGTTTTCGACATCGTAGGCTTCATGTTAGTATTGAAAATAAGTTAATGCTAAAAAAGTCGCATAATGCCTAAACACAACGCTGTGAGTTCTTCAAGCTCGATATTAATCTCTTCTCAAGCGACTCATTGGTCTCAACAGAATATTCTTTCGCTGTTAAGCCAATTGATTATCCTATTAATTGCGGCGTTTATCGTCACAAATATGGTGATCAATTTAGGTGAGCGACGCCTACAAGAAGATTGGGCAGATCAGCGTTACAGTGAGTTACAAACGGTATCCTCTTTAGCATCGGATAAAGTGGCATTTCTACAGTTTAGAACCCAAATCATCGCCAAAGGTGAATTGCTCCGACAGTATCTGCAAAAACCATCAGAAAAGTTACAATCAAAAACGATTGAAAGCTGGGATTCATTAACAGAAAATATTCCCGAGCTGCTCGGATTGGCATTATTTAATCCACAAGGTAAACTCGAATTTTCGAGTACTGGGGGGTTTAATAATATGCAGCTACCCGCCGCTATTTTAGGTGCTGGTAGAAATATGGGTGGAAATGACATTTACACCTCACCTATGGCATTTGCTCCTATTGATGGCATATTAGAGCCGTATTTTTATCAACTGTCTTGGATAGAAAATCCAGATCAGAGCATTAAAGGTTACTTAGTCACTTACAATTCTATAGTTAAATTACTTGAAACAATAAAACCAGCTTTTTTCAACCAAGACTCACCGTTACTCCTTCTTGATACACAAGGTTTTCTTTATGCGGGAGCTAACCAACCGACCCCATTAGACAGTATGCCAGACACGCTAGGAGCAAGCTTAAAGCAAACTTATCCAGAGTTGTGGCGAGTCATGGCAATGAACCACTTTGGTCAGTTTCACAGTCACGACTCTACTTTTGTGTATCTGAAGATCCAACTCACCAGCCAATATGAAACAAAAAGAGAGTATTTTTTACTGTCTTATATACGTCACGACGACATTGCAGCTCGCTTCGCGCAATGGCGTATGGTGATCATTATTGCTGGATGCCTAATAGCACTGTTAGCCTGTTTACTTATTATTTTAAGACATCGATTTGTACTTGAACGACATGCTAAGCAAAATAGCTTGCAATTAAGTAATGGATTATTTAACAGTGAATTGAGTTGTTTGATTGTTAATGATAGCGGCCGTATTCAAAGTATTAATGCCAAAGCATCTGCAGCACTATCATTGTCAGTTGACGCACTTAAGGATCGCAGCTTGCAACGAGTACTGCATCTTGATGACGATAGATTTAATCATATTAAGGAAACACTAACTCTGCATAAACAATGGCGTGGTGAGATTAGTTTAGAAACGGTTAACAGCAGTATGCTTCAGACTCATATTCGAAGTGAAAAGTGCGTTAACAATAATGAGCATTATTGGTTAGTGACATTTGAAGACATTACCGCATTATTAGATAGCCAACGCCAAGCCTATCTCTATCAGTTAATGAGTAATGGCGCTGTTGCAACGGCGCTAACCGATGGTAATGGAAAGATCATAAAATATAATCACCAATTTGATCATCTCATGTCTTTGCACGGTAATATTGATGTTGCGATTACAGAGCTACTAGGTGATGAGTTGAAAAATCAGTGGCAAAATATAACCGCACAAATCAGTTTGCAAGGAGAGTGGACTGCGCAAATTATGCCCTTTACTCATAGTCGTTATGAACACTGTTTAAAAACAACCCTAACTGGCCAACTCACATTCGAGGGAGATATTGAATTTCTGATTTGCACCTTTGAAGAAACCACCCCAGCCGTGTCAGCCCAAAATAACAGTAACATCATTGGACATCGCAGTGCTGTGGTTTTGCGCTTAAACGAACTTGAAAATTACTTTATTAACCTTAATGAGCAAACGAAAGAGCATTCAAGCTTGCTGGTGATGGACATTAACCCAGAGGGTATTTTCAGCAGTATGGGCAATATGAGCCAACTGGAAAAGCGTCAAAAAGACATTGAACTACAATTGTTAATTGAATTACCACTTAACTATCAAATTGCGCAATGGCAACTAGGTAAACTAGTCATTTTGTTACCCGAAACAAATGCTAACACGGCGCACCAGTACGCGATAAATATGATGCAAAGACTTGAAGAAAATAACTTAGGCGATGGAATTAACATCGGCATCGCGAGTTATATACAGCAGCAAAGTTTAGAACAATATCTTGCTAATGCAGAAATAGCACTAAAACGAGCAAAGCAGTCTGTTGATCAGAATATTTGTCAGGCCTTTACACGTTCAAGCAATAAGCGTGGCCACTAAGTTTTTACAACATTAACCACGGCCTTTCAAAGAGCACTTATTGGGGTAATTTAATGCAGTGTAAATCACTATTGATGAGAGATGGCATATTCCAATAAACTTTCATTTAAGCGTGTATTACCACAATTTTATACCATACAGATTTATTGTTTGGACTGAGTGCTACTGTCTATTTCTTCAAGCATATCATCAGATTCAGACCTGAAAGGCTGTATATTATCAGGCAACTTACTTTCAGTAATTTCCACGATACTTGAGCGATTCATGGTCACTTTAAACCGAGCATATTCAGGTTGTTGCTTACCATCACGCAAAACCGCAACCAAATTAACTTGATAACGGCGCTCTACAGATTCATTACTAATATTGCCTTCATGTTCTGAGTATATTTTAGCTTTTCCACGCTCTAAGTGACGTGCAAAAGGCACTAAACTAAAATTCACTTGCTCTTGAATTTGTGAATAATCTGCTTCAAAAGGCTTATTCGTCACCTTGGTGGCAATACGATAATGCAACACTTCAGAATCCACTTTATTTTGGCTATGACGTTGTTTCATAATCTCAGATACCGTATTGGGGATATCTTGATTACGCATAAACTCAATCCAAACTAACTGCTTAGCCACCACACCTTGCGTGGTAGTATCACGTAAAATACGGCTCCATCTCGGACGACCACGCTGAATAAGCCGCCACATAGCATTACGAAAATCCTCTTTAAAGATTTCCCTGAAACCGTAAATGACCGCTAAAGTCAGTAACAAAGTCAACGTTAGCCCATTAAAGAAACCTTGTGCTTTTATAATCAACGCTGATACGACTAGCATCACCATCCCTGTTGCCACGCCTGTAACAAACTTTTTTAGCCCTACACCAAGCGGCTTTAACTCTTCTTTTAATACTACGCCTTGTTGAATTAAGCGACGTAATAATAACATTTTGTTAGAAATACGGTTGGCATCTTGCTGAGTTTGCATTGAATTATATTTACAGACTTGCTCGCGGTAGTGATTCTCACTTCGGCATAGGCTCAATACTTTATCTTTTACATCACTGTAATCACCACTTCTCGGACTATGCGCTAATGTTTTTAACAATTGCTGTTCACAAAACCACGACAAGTAATTATCTGCATGTTCAAAATAAGACTTCCATTTAGGATCACTTGGCTCATTACGACGAAACTTCTTCAATAATTGCGCCACCACATCACAAAGCTCATCTAATTCTGGGTAAAATTCGTTAGGGTCAACTTTCTGATGTAATTCTTTGCCATCAGTTTCAATTGCCACGGCAAATTGATAAGCAAATAAATTAAGGTATAAACGAAACTCTTCTAACGTGCGTTTATTCAGACTGACAAAACGAGACTGGACGAGAGGAAGATGTAAACCTTTGGAGTAATATGAACGACGACCTAAAATAGCACTATGGTAGTATTCCTCTTCATCGAGAGTGTGTGAGCCAATACCCATTTCTGTCGGTAAATAGAAATACAGATCAAAAACCCGCTGATCGCCAGGGGCCATTTGATGGCTGAATTTTATCGATAATGCTTCTTCTTGTTTTACTTTAACTTTTGCCACAGATTTTTGATTACATACCGTTTGAAATTTCCCTGTTCTATGGATAGTAACCTAAAAGGCAATTTATTCAATGCTACAAGTGCAGAACTGCTTACATCATCTGACAAGACCACAAATTATTGCTTGGAATAAACTTCAATGTGGTGCGAGATTGTTCATTATCAATATTAAGTATTTGCACATGCAACGGAAAATTTGGTGTTATTTCCATCTGCGACTCATCGAGAGAAAACTCACTCGCTAAATAGCCACGCAATGCACTATCTGATTGCCATTGCGCTGCAGCTATACTCAAGTCTAATTCGTAACTTAATGTCCCTAGGTCGACACTATTCACCTCGCCATACAATTGAGCAGACTCAGTAAAAGAAGGCCCTGCTTGTAATTGGTAGCGTAAGGAGGCTTGTTGGTGTTCAACATGAAAATGTAACAATAACTCACTCGGTTCAGTGTTTACACTGGGGTCATTTAACGAAGAAAAGTACCCGTCAGCTTTACACGTAAAATGCCATAAATGATGTGGAGTGACAAAGTATTCAAGAGTGCAAGTAAACGCAAATACGGCCAACACACCACTTAATACAAACACTAGCTTGCCACGCTTTGACAGGATAAATCGGCGCATTTTTTTACGCCAACGACGTGTTAACAATCTAAATTTAGCCACAAATATCCACCTTATGGAGCCATTCCTGGGTAATAAATGGTGAATGCATATTGTCGACGTTAACTTTAATATTTCTAAACAACCAATTCGTCTCTCCTGACTGAGTTAAAATAAAACTAACATAGTGTCGATCAGCTGATATTGAAGCACTCACTGAATCCCAAGGTACATGTTGGCACAAGCGCAGTTGGGTTGATAAACAATCAGCATGTAAAATGGCGTCTTGTGGATATTGGTCATCAAACATAGACAATTGAATAATTTTGCCATTCGAGGCAACGATTTGCCTTAACACATCGGCTTTAGCAAATAATGGCGGGTTAATATGTGACAACAAAAAAAGTAGTACAGCTAATAACGCAGCAATAATGGCGCCAAACTGGCCCCACGATAACAATCGGTTTGGTAAATCGAGGATTTTTTTGTGTTTTCCTTGCACCATAGGGTATAAAATTACCCCTTGCTCTGGAATATATTCAATCAAGTTAGCATGACGATGGCACAAGTAATCAATGATATGATAAATAACGTTAACAAGTTCAGTATGAGACAACTGATGTGCAACCACACCAGATTCAACAACCGTTTCTAGCGTGCTCATAGGCACAACTTGACCCCGATGTTGAACTAATTGAGCCAACACCCAGTATTCATTATCGTTTAAATGCCACTGAG
Source organism: Shewanella sp. A22 (assembly GCF_053850585.1). Taxonomy (NCBI): domain Bacteria; kingdom Pseudomonadati; phylum Pseudomonadota; class Gammaproteobacteria; order Alteromonadales; family Shewanellaceae; genus Shewanella; species Shewanella sp. A22. The sequence continues at coordinate 49,587 of NZ_JBSQBN010000006.1, read as the reverse complement.
TCGATTTTGCTTGATCAATCAACAAACGTCGCTCATTGTCAAACCAACAACATCCTATTTGCATCGCTCTATCTCAGCTTCTCTACTGATTAAAAAAGTATACTCCTAAAGTCATATACTTATGGCGAAATGAGCTTGAAACCACTTAACAATATTGTGGTTCCGTGAGCTTTAGCTCGAATATGGTCGTTTTTTTGAGCTGGATATCATTGCGCAATTACAAATATAGTAAGCGCTAATAAGCTTATCAGTAGGCAAAAAAAAAGCTGGCTAAGCCAGCTTTCATCTCTATCGCATTAAATTAAAATGCGTAAAGTAACGTCATATTGGTTTCTGTATCAGTGCTTTGTTTGTCATCAAGCGGATCGCTATTATAACGCACAATCACAGCAAATTTCATTGCTAACGCGCCGATAATATTGGCTGTTAATGACGTTTCTGAACGAGCATCTAATTTCTCACCCCAATCGGCAACAAATTTCTGTTGGAATTTAGATGAATCACCAAGTTTGGCTTTGAAATCAACAACTGCGTGAGCAACAATACTGTCTTCACTATCATAACCTTCAGCAAGGGTTGATTCATCATCAAGCTGCTGGTAAATATAACCAGGACCCGCTTCAGCTTTTAATGACATTCTATTGGTATCAATAAAACGGTAACCGTAACCAGCCGAAGACGTTGAGGTGAAATCGTAGCCAGTAAAAGGATCAACTTCGTAGTTAGTGTTGGCAAACAAATAACTCACATCATTAATTTGATAGTCGCCTTGCACACCAAGGAAATAACGCTTTGCAGTTACTTCTTCAGTGTCTTCTTTATACAAACCTTCTAACACATACTGGTTTTCCCAGTTACCTAATTCTTGCTTCAACGCTAAACGCGCTTTAAACGAAGAAGTATCAGTATTGCCAGTAGTCAAAGTAGCCCCTAGTTCAGCTTCACCAGCTAGAGTGGCATCACCTTCAACAAACTCACTTCCAGCATGTGCTGCAAATGGCATGGTTAGTGTAATAGCTGCAGTAAGTAGCAGTTTTTTCATGTCATTTCGTCCTTTATTTTCAATTTACAAAACGCTTAGATGGCTATCTCGCCAAAAAATTGTCCGCATACTAACACTTTCAACGCTAAATTAACAAAATAGTGATCTAAACCACATTAAGCCGTCAAACATTTTGACTGCCAGCGACCACTTCGCCAGCGCCAAAGCATGGCCAACCCTCTAACCCATTCATCTAACGCTAACGCAGCCCAAATGCCCAACAAACCATACTCTAAATGGATCCCAAGATAATAAGCGCCTGGCACTGCAATGCACCACATAGAAAACACGCCCATAAAAAAGGGAAACTTAGCATCACCACTGGCTCTTAATGCATTAATCACAACTAGGTTAAAGGTCCTACCGGGCTCCATCACCAATGTGAGTACAAATAGTTGTCCAACAAGAACAACAATGTCGCTTTCATCAGTAAACATTCCCACAAGGTTTGGCCCCCAAATTGCCACAAATAATGCGACAAGACAGGTGACTATTAACCCCAATTTTAATGCGCGATACATTTGATGATCAGCAGCTTTTAGTTGTTTTGCTCCAACCATATGACCAATAATAATCTCGTTACCAATCCCTATTGATAAACCAAATAATAAGATAAACATACAAATTTGAAAATATAATGACTGCGCAGCCAATGCTTTATCGCCCAAAAGGCCAACGAATGAGGTAACGACCATAAATTGCAACATCCACGAAACGTTTTCACCTGCTGCAGGCAAACCTATGTGAAATACTTTTCTAAGCATGGCTTTATTGGGACGTAAAATGCTCGGCAAATGTAATGGTATTTGAGTATAGCGAACAAACAACACCATCATAATACTCACACCAACAAGTCGTCCGGCTACTGTACTAATAGCAACGCCAGCGACGCCCATTTGCGGTAAACCAAACCAACCATAAAGTAATAATAAATTGCCGATAAACGTGATCACATTCATCGATAATGTCACCCACATAGCTTGTTGAGTAAAACCATGAGCACGCATTCCTGCCGCTAAGCACATGGCCATCGCTTCAGGAACTAAACATAAACCCACAATCTGCAAGTACAATTTACCATCAGCCATGAGTTCTGACGGTAAATTCATAAATTGTAAAATAGTGGTTGAGCCAGCCATAATGCCTAAAGCAGCAAACAAGCCCACTAAAAAATTAAAACCAATTGACGAGTACACAACTGAACTCGCTGCGGCCCTATTTTGTGAACCTAAATATTGGGTAATAACCACACTGGCACCAATACTAACGAAACTAAATAACGTAATTGCCAGTTCAAAAACCATATTACCCACAGACAATGCTGCAACGCCTTGATAAGACACATGGCTGATCATAAAGGTATTAATGGCTGCCGTGAGAAAGTGCAAAGCAAAATCGACGAATAAAGGCCAAGTTAATGAAAATAAAGATAAAGGTGCATTCGGCTTAATAAGCATAGAAATATTTCAACTTTAGAAGGTGGCTAACATATAGGTTTATATCAACAAATAATGACGTTTCAACGTCAATTTTAAGGCGGGGATGATGCTCGATTGCGTTTAAAAAAACAACGTATTTTGTTATTTATTTACAAAAAAATCAGCTCATTGATAAAATGAGCTGATTTGATGTTTTAGCGAAAAACAGGTTTACATGATTTTCGGATCAAGCTCTCCAGATTGATATGCTTTATACATTGCTTGCAATGACTTAGGCTTAATTTTAGAGCCCATACCGGCACAGCCAAATGCTTCATAACGAGTAGTACAAATGTCTGCCATCGCTTCCATTGACGCTTTCAAAAATTTACGCGGATCAAATTCTGCAGGATGTTCAGCTAAGAATTTACGCACAGCTCCCGTTGACGCCAAACGCAAATCGGTATCAATATTGACCTTACGCACACCGTGCTTAATACCTTCAACGATTTCTTCTAATGGTACGCCGTAAGTTTCTGGGATCTCACCACCATACTGGTTGATGATTTTCAGCCATTCTTGCGGTACAGAAGACGAACCGTGCATCACTAAATGCGTATTTGGGATACGCGCATGGATTTCTTTAATACGGTCGATACGTAATACATCACCTGTAGGCTTACGGCTAAACTTGTAAGCACCATGGCTCGTTCCAATGGCAATAGCTAATGCATCAACATGCGTATCTGCAACAAAACGCGCCGCTTCTTCTGGCGTTGTTAACATTTGATCCATGCTCAAGGTGCCTACGGCTCCAATACCATCTTCTTCGCCTGCTTGGCCAGTTTCTAAACTACCTAAACAACCGATTTCGCCTTCAACTGACACACCACACGCATGAGCAAATGCAACAGTACGACGAGTCACATCAACGTTGTACTCGTAAGATGCAGGCGTTTTACCATCAGCCATCAACGAGCCATCCATCATCACTGATGACATGCCTAATTGAATTGAGCGCTGACAAATATCAGGATCAGTACCGTGGTCTTGATGAATACACACAGGGATGTCTGGATATTGTTCAAGTGCGGCTGCCATTAAATATTTTAAAAATTGAGGACGAGCATATTTGCGAGCACCGGCAGATGCTTGCACAATGACAGGGCTGTCTGTTGCTTCAGCTGCCTGCATAATTGCACGCATTTGCTCCAAGTTATTCACGTTAAATGCAGGGACGCCATAACCATGTTCAGCAGCATGGTCAAGCAGTTGTCGTAGAGAGATAAGAGCCATTTTGTTCTCCATTAATAGGGTGATTACTCACCTAGGTCGCTATCGTTTGGACGGATTTTAAACACTGCCACACCCTACATCCTGTCGGTTGTGGCAGCGTATTTTTATAATAATTATTATTTGATTTTACAGGAAAAATGCTTGGTACATGAACTAAGCGCCACGCTTTTCAAGCATTGCCACTGCTGGCAATTCTTTACCTTCTAAAAACTCAAGGAAAGCACCACCACCAGTTGAAATATAAGACACTTTGTCTGCAATATTATACTTGTCCACTGCCGCTAGCGTGTCACCACCACCAGCAATAGAGAACGCTTTAGAATTAGCAATAGCCTGAGCAATCCGCTTAGTGCCTTCGCCAAATTGATCAAACTCAAACACACCCACAGGGCCATTCCAGACGATGGTACCGGCTTGTTCAATAATGTTAGCCAGCGTTTCGGCACTGTCTGGGCCAATATCAAATATCATATCGCCATCAGTTACATCTGCAACTGACTTTAATGTTGCTGCTGCAGTTGGGCTAAACTCGCTTGCAACAACCACATCTGTTGGTACAGGAATATCACCACCACGGCTTCTAGCATTTGCCACAAGGCGCTTAGCTTCTTCCACTAAATCGGCTTCATATAGTGACTTACCGACTTTATACCCAGCCGCTGCAATAAAGGTGTTAGCAATACCGCCACCCACTACAAGCTGATCAACCTTAGTAGACAAGCTTTCAAGCACGGTTAATTTAGTTGACACTTTTGAGCCACCAACAATCGCCACCATCGGGCGAGCTGGGTTATCAAGCGCTTTGCCTAATGCATCTAATTCTTGTGATAATAATGGGCCAGCACAAGCAATAGGAGCGTAAACACCTACACCATGAGTCGATGCCTGAGCACGGTGAGCCGTACCAAATGCGTCCATTACATAGACATCACATAAAGCAGCCATCTTTTTAGACAGTGCTTCATCATTTTTACCTTCGCCAACATTGAAGCGAACGTTTTCAAATACGACAACCTCACCAACTTTTACATCAACGCCATCAAGATAATCGCTCACTAGGCGCACAGGGCAATCTAACGCATTTGATAAATAATCAACTACAGGTTGCATTGAATATTCAACGTTAAACTCGCCTTCAGTGGGTCGGCCTAAATGAGACATCACCATTACGGCAGCGCCTTTCTTTAGTGCGAGTTCAATTGTAGGTAATGACGCGCGTAAACGTGCATCACTGGTTACAACACCCTCGTTGACAGGTACGTTTAAATCTTCACGAATAAGCACGCGCTTATTTTGTAGATCTAAATCTGTCATGTTAATAATTGCCATAATTAGCAGTTCCTTTTTAAGTTAATACAAAGTCTTGCTGCACAACCGGATTAACCCATTGCGACATAATTTGTTTATATTAGCGATCTAACTTTGCCTGAATCATCGCTAAACTAGTATCGAGCATGCGGTTGGCAAAACCCCATTCGTTATCACACCATAATAACAATTTGACCAAATGGCCGGCACTGACACGCGTTTGGGTACCATCGACAATACTTGAACGGGGATCGTGGTTAAAATCACACGAAACCAAAGGCTCGTCAGTATAGCCTAAAATACCATTAAAACTGCCGTTTGATGCAAGTTCTAGCACACTGTTAATTTGCTCAATATTGACTTTTTTCTCTAACGTGACTGACAGGTCGATAGCGGTCACATTTATGGTTGGAACCCGAACTGAAATCGCCTCAAACTTATCTTTCATGTGCGGCAAAATACGCTCAATACCTCGCGCTAATTTAGTGTCAACCGGAATAATGGATTGGCCCGCAGCACGAGTTCGGCGCAAATCATCATGATAAGCATCGATGACTTGTTGATCATTCATAGCCGAGTGAATAGTGGTAATGGCGCCACTCTTAACCTCAAAATGCTTATCCAATACATCGATAACTGGGACAATACAATTGGTCGTGCAAGAAGCATTAGAAATAACGGTATGTTCTGCGCGCAACAAATCATGATTAACACCATAGACAATGGTTTCATCAACATCAGCAGAAGAGGGATTGCTAATGAGAACTTGTTTCGCACCTGCATGAATGTGTGCTTCGCAGGCTTGTCGATCGACTAAACTGCCGGTGGCTTCATAAACGATATCAATATCAAGTTCTGCCCAAGGTAATAAGTTGGCATCTGCTTGATTGAGTAACAAAATACTGTCATCACCAATCAACAATTGCTCACCATTTAGCTTAACGGTGTGCTTAAAGCGACCATGGGTAGTGTCATATTGAGTGAGGTGACAAATCGCTTCAGGTTTTGCTAGCTCATTAATGGCCACAATTTGAATTTGTTGGCGTTTTCCAGATTCGTACAATGCACGAAGAATTGAGCGACCAATTCGGCCATAACCATTAATTGCAACTCGAATCATTTAGGGTCCAGGGTAATTAACCTAAGCACTTATTATTTAAATAAACATAATAAAACATTGAAAATAAATGACTTAGTATATACAGTTTGCGTGAATTAAAGACATAAAATAACGGCCTGCAAAAGTATTGCAGGCCGTTATTATACAGATTAAACACCTAATAGATAAGTGTTAAATCCCAGATGATTATCCTAAAGATTGCACAGTTTTTACGACATTATCAACAGTGAAGCCGAAGTATTTTAGTAATTCAGCCCCTGGCGCTGACTCACCAAAAGTGGTCATACCCACTACACCACCGTCAAAACCAACGTACTTGTACCAAAAATCGGTATGAGCGGCTTCAATGGCTACGCGCTTAGTCACAGCTTTTGGTAATACAGATTCTCTGTATGCAGCATCTTGCTTGTCAAACTCAGTTGTAGAAGGCATAGAAACTACACGCACCTTCTGACCAAGGGCAGTTAACTCTGCAGCAGAATCCATCGCCAATTGCACTTCACTACCTGTAGCAATCAAAATCACATCAGCAATGCCTTGGCAATCAGACAATACATAACCACCTTTCGCCACGTTTGCTAATTGCTCAGCAGTACGCGCTTGGGCTTTAAGGCCCTGACGGCTAAAGATTAATGATGTAGGTGCATCACGACGTTCAATGGCCGCTTTCCAAGATACTGCCGTTTCCGCAGCATCACATGGACGCCATACTGCCATATTAGGCGTTAAACGTAAGTTAGCAAGTTGCTCAACCGGTTGGTGAGTAGGGCCATCTTCGCCTTGACCAATAGAGTCATGGGTGTAAACGAAAATGTTTTGAATGCCCATTAATGCTGACATACGTACCGCGTTACGTGCGTACTCCATAAACATCATGAAGGTTGCGCCATAGTTAATAAAACCACCATGTAACGACGCACCGTTCATAATACCGCTCATACCAAATTCACGTACACCGTAATAAATGTAGTTACCGGCAGGATCGTCTTGAATACCTTTTGAACCAGACCAAAGTGTTAAGTTTGAACCGGCTAAATCTGCACTACCACCCAATAACTCTGGCAACATAGCACCAAAGAAACCAATCGCGTTTTGAGAGGCTTTACGGCTTGCAATCCCTTCAGCCTTATCTTGACACTCTTGAATATAAGCTTGTGCATTAGCTTCAAAATCAGCAGGTAAATCACCTTTTAATAAACGGCGATCATATTCAGCAGCAAGTTCCGGGAACGCAGCTTGGTAAGCAGCAAATTTGTCGTTCCATAACGACTCGTTAGCGGCCCCTTTTTGCTTAGCATCCCAACCCGCATACACGTCAGATGGAATATCAAATGGCGCATATGGCCAGTTTAAAAATTCGCGTGCAGCTGCAATTTCTGCATCACCTAATGGTGCACCGTGACAATCATGGCTACCAGATTTGTTTGGAGAACCAAAACCAATAATGGTTTTACAGCAAATCATTGATGGCTTGTCAGTAACAGACTTAGCCTCTTCAATTGCTGCACGGATTGCATCAGGGTTATGACCGTCAACACCTGCAATAACATGCCAGCCATAAGCTTCAAAACGCTTAGGAGTATCATCGGTAAACCAGCCTTCAACATGTCCATCGATTGAAATACCGTTGTCATCCCAAAATGCCACTAGTTTGCCTAGGCCTAATGTGCCAGCTAATGAACAGGCTTCGTGAGAAATGCCTTCCATTAAACAACCGTCGCCTAAGAAACAATAGGTGAAGTGATCAACAATATCGTGACCAGGACGGTTAAATTGTGCCGCTAAGGTTTTTTCAGCAATCGCCATACCGACGGCATTACTGATACCAGCCCCTAAAGGACCTGTAGTAGTTTCAACACCTGGAGTATAACCATACTCTGGGTGACCTGGCGTTTTAGAGTGCAACTGACGGAATTGTTTTAACTCTTCAATAGGCAATTCATAACCAGATAAATGCAGTAAAGAGTAGATCAGCATAGAGCCATGACCGTTTGACAAAATAAAACGATCGCGATCGACCCAGTTAGGATTAGTTGGATTGTGTTTTAAAAAATCATTCCATAGCACTTCGGCGATATCAGCCATACCCATCGGGGCGCCTGGATGACCAGAATTGGCTTTTTGAACCGCATCCATACTTAGGGCGCGAATGGCGTTAGCGAGTTCTTTACGAGATGACATGCTCTCTCCTGCTTGTTTGTATGTTCTAGCGGGCAATTGTGAAGCCATATTTTCCCCTACAAGGCGATATGACGCAAATTAAAATTTCTCTCATTGCATTTTTTAATTATTTACAGACAAGAATAAGACTGTTCTTGGCCCTTAAACCTTAAAATTAATCCCAACAAACTCATTCTCAACATACAGATAAAATCATTGAGTGAGATGGATCATAATTTATTGACGTTCACTCGAGAACATACCTTACCACCAAAAAATTGAGCATCTACTGTGATTTACCGTCTGGTTATCGTCACTAAGATTGTTCATTTAATCGCAATATCATGATAGAAAAACCATAAAGCCAATAACAAAAAACGATTAAAAGCAACAATTTAATTAGCCTCCTGACTAAACACCCTTTTTCTGAGTAAAAAATATTCATGCACAACAGCACAATTCTCAAGTTAAATTCGTATTGGGGGGTGTTATCGATTTAGATTTCGACTAAAATAGACGTCTAGACGTATATTCAAATGCAACCAACGAGATTCCCCTATTATGGCAAAGCACTTGTTTACCTCTGAGTCAGTCTCAGAAGGTCATCCAGATAAAATCGCCGATCAGATTTCTGATGCGGTATTAGACGCAATACTTGAGCAAGATCCTAAAGCTCGTGTTGCGTGCGAAACATATGTTAAAACCGGTATGGTATTAGTGGGCGGTGAAGTCACCACTTCTGCTTGGGTCGATATTGAAGAGATCACCCGCAAAACAGTACGTGAAATTGGTTATACTCATTCAGATATGGGTTTTGATGCTGATTCATGTGCGGTATTAAACGCAATTGGTAAGCAATCTCCAGACATCAACCAAGGTGTTGATCGTGTTGATCCCGCTGAGCAAGGCGCTGGCGACCAGGGCTTAATGTTTGGTTATGCAAGCAATGAAACTGATGTGTTAATGCCGGCACCAATCACTTATGCGCACAAATTAGTTAAGCGTCAGTCTGAAGTACGTAAAGACGGCACACTACCTTGGTTACGCCCAGATGCCAAAAGCCAAGTCACGTTTGCTTATGATAATGGTAAAATCATCGGTATCGATGCGATTGTGTTATCCACTCAACATCGCGAAGACGTTAAACAAGCTGATTTGATTGAAGCGGTAATGGAAACAATCATTAAGCCGGTATTACCTGCACAATGGTTAAATAAAGACACAAAATACTTTATCAACCCAACAGGTCGCTTTGTGATTGGTGGCCCCGTTGGCGACTGCGGTTTAACCGGACGTAAAATTATTGTAGATACCTACGGCGGCATGGCACGTCATGGTGGTGGTGCTTTCTCTGGTAAAGACCCATCGAAAGTAGACCGCAGTGCGGCTTATGCTGCACGTTATGTCGCTAAAAATATTGTTGCAGCAGGGCTTGCTGACCGCTGTGAGTTACAAGTGTCTTATGCTATTGGTGTTGCCGAACCAACGTCTATCAGTATAGAAACATTTGGTACTGGTAAAGTATCGGAAGAAGTATTGATTAAATTAGTACGTCAACACTTTGAATTACGTCCATACGGCTTAACGGCAATGTTAGATTTAGCGCGCCCAATCTATCAGCAAACTGCTGCTTATGGCCACTTTGGCCGTGATATCTTCCCATGGGAAGCGACTGATAAAGCTGAAGCACTACGTGCCGATGCTGGTTTATAATCAGCTAGCATAATTATCGTCTTAAGCTAGTATCTGTATTAAGCTAAATTAGATAAAATAAAACCGCCAACTGGCGGTTTTATTTTATTTAATTGGCAACGCAATGATTTGCTCTCAACATTTGTTCTCAACAATGGCTCAGGTTATGTATCAACCCACATGGCTAGACACAAAAATAACAACAAATCACCAACCATCGACTACGACTAACACCAACGCGCTTAACTGCCCTGAGGTTAAACAGTGGTCTGCAATTAAGTTATTCTATCGTCAACATATGCCTTATGCTCGGTTAGCTCAGAAAGAATCTGTGGCTGTGATTCATCATTTAAGTTCACTCAATATGAATGAAGTTGATATAAACCAGCAAAAAATAATCGCTGCTATCAGGGTAAAACCTATGGGCCAATATCAATTAATCAATGGATTATTGGTTCATCCTGACTACCGTGGACAACAGCTTTCAATTCAGTTATTGAAATTTATTGCCCCCCAATTAATCACTAAAAATTGCTTCTTGTTTACTCATCCATGGTTAATTGGCTTATATCAACAGCAACACTTTATCGTTATAGATCAAAATGATTTATCTGCGATGCCTGCAGAAATCACTCAGCTGTATCGTCGCTATCACAGTAAACAACGACCACTAGTATTAATGCAGCTCAATGAACCCGATAAATAATCTAACTGAATAAAATCCATAAACCAAATTCAGACAACATTAAATGATATTGAAGATCTACATAAGGTCTATTAAGCAACAATAAACTCAGCACTATATAGTGCTGAATACGAGGTCATTTAACCCGTTAACAATGATCGAAATGCGAACTTTCTATACACATAAACGACACTTGCTGCATTGTCATTACTGGCACTTCTTTGACACAGATAGACGCTAAGTTAATCCGCTCGATATCGGTAAATAGCGTAATCGCTGCATGATAATTATTGGTTACACCACAAAATAACCACATATCTTGCCAGCGCACAAAATATCCCGTTTGTTGCAATTGCGGATTATCTGGATTTTGTAAATCAACTTCGACACACTCATACAACTGTGCCGCGTCAGCCAACACTGCGACTACCAGCTTCATATTGTCAAATGCAGATAGCCTTAAATCCAAGTAGGGCGAAAACAGTGCTTCAAAGTTAGTACTCATAGAATTCCTCATAAATAACCACTTTAACAACACCCTAGCTTGACATCACGTTATGTTAGTCGTGGCCAATAAACAATAATCACGTTGTTCAAAACTGAATCGAACAATTTCTGTCATTGCGGCTTTTTGTTTGTGTGCCGCTAGTGAACGGGCATTGTCCGCAGCAATATATGTCACCATAAAAGGAAAGGTATTTGCTACTTGTTTTTTTAATTCTGTAACCAATGCTGAAAACACTCCTTTGCCACGTTTTGATTCTTGTATCCAAACGGGCCCATATTGGCACGTGTTAGTCGTCGATAAAGCTTGCCCATTCAAATCGGCAAACTTAAGTTTTTGAATAATATGTCGGTACAATGGTTGTGCGGAAAAAAATGACCATTTTGCCGCTATCACATAACCAATGATCTGGCCTTGCTCTTCAGCTACGATAAACCAATGTTGATTAATCAACTGACCCACCTCACCTTTTGTAAATGAATGAGCATGAAGTTGGCTATGTGAACCTAACAACTCATCATCAACATGGGCACGCTCTAACTGCACAATGGCAGCCACATCGGTTGATAAGGCCTTACGGATGATAAATGACAATGGTTATTCCTTTGACTCTGAATTAGAAGGTTGTTTCTTGGCCCATTCTATCACTAGAGCAACCGGCAACGGAGACATAATTAATGTGCCAACACCAATGAGTAAAGCCACGAGCAACATACCGCTGACTTGTTGGGCTAAATCTGTTTGCCAATATAATCCGACCCCCAGGAGCAACATGATAATGCCAACAAAATGCAATACTTTGACTAATTTGAGCATGTAAACCCCTTTAGCTACGTTAAATAATGTTCATCAAACCAAAACATTACATTTATTTACGCTTTTATTAATACTCAAGTAGTAGAATAAAGTTAATTTTTTTGTATTTGGAACTCTCCCATCATGATAAAGCACATTATCGGCTCCATATTCATATTTTTAGGCCTTAGCGCTTGTCAAAGCCAAACTCAAATTGTTTCAAATGATCAGTTAGTTGGTCTTTGGCATGTCGACGTCGTCCTAGATACTCCAACAATTAATAATAGCCCAGCAACTTTAGTTTTTGCCGAAAATGGTGAACTAACAGGTAATAACAGTTGTAATCAGTTTTCAGGTCATTACACCCAGCAAGGCAACATGTTACAACTTACTCCGTCTGGCTCAACCATGAAAGCCTGTGTCGATAGTTTAATTGCACAAGAAACTGAGCTTATGCAGGCCATCTCATTAGTAAAGCAAATTGATTTTTCTAAAGGTAAACTGAATCTATTGTCAAAAAATGGTGTCACACTACTGATACTCACGAAACAATTATCACCGTTATCCTAAACACCATTACATAACGACCCTCTGTTCAAGATAATAATGTCTATCAAACAGAACCTTGTCTCGCTACCTGTGATGCATTAACGTCGATAAATCAAAATAAACGATTGGTACTGCTAGCAACATCAAATGACAAATATAATATCAAATAGAAAATGATGTGATTTAGGCTGATTTTCCCCACAGTTCCGCTTAATTTGCGTTGATTTAACGATGGTAAGTGTCAGCATAAGGTTCCACTAATAATTGAATTTTTATTCAAAAAAATTGATTCTATCTTGACTTGATAGGTCAATCTATTCAAAATGTGCTAGTTTTTTGAATAACAACTATAAGATGAACTATCATTATGCCAGCGACAAAAAATCAGGATGAGCTCGTTAGAACTTTTAAAGCGATTCTTAAAGAAGAACGTTTTGGAAGCCAAAGCGAAATTGTTAATGCGCTTCAGACCGAAGGATTCGGTAATATTAATCAATCTAAAGTATCGCGCATGCTCAGCAAATTTGGTGCTGTGCGAACTCGTAATGCTAAGCAAGAAATGGTGTATTGCCTCCCAGCAGAACTTGGTGTGCCTACCGCGGGTAGCCCACTGAAAAATTTAGTTTTAGATGTTGATCACAATCAAGCCATGATAGTCGTTAGAACCAGCCCTGGGGCTGCACAATTAATTGCCCGTCTGCTTGACTCAATAGGCAAACCTGAAGGAATATTAGGCACAATCGCTGGGGATGATACTATTTTCATTTGCCCTGCGAGTATAAAAACGATTGATGACACCTTAGAAACAGTTAGATCTTTATTCAATTATAGTGAATAAAAAACATCAGAATAAAAAAGCAATGCCATGGCATTGCTTTTTTATTCTCTAAATTAATACCAATTCCAATAATTATTTGGTTATTTGGTTATTTGGTTATTTGGTTATTTGGTTATTTGTAACTTATACATCATTAAACTGAATTAAAAAATCAAGCGATGGCACAAAAAATGATGAGCCAGTCAGTGCTTTAGTAAATAGCATTAAATGATCATGGTTTCCATCACTATCACCATGCACCATGCTCCTAAGCATTTTTTCAAAATGTTCAGGCGTACGGCAAACAGAAATAAAGATCAATCCTTGCTCTTTCGTCGAACCATAAGGCATGCTTTGACGTAATATTTCTAATGACTTACCTTGTGAATCCTTTAAATTAACTCGTTTTGTATGGCTGGTTAATGGTTTATCTTCTGATTCATACTCAATATCATCAACTTTGGTACGCCCAAAAATATCTTCTTGCTTTTTAAGAGGTAAACGATGCCATTTACTTAAGTTATGCATGTATTTTTGTACATGAACATAACTACCAGAAACAAATTTCTCATCTTCATTACCAACAAGTGCAACCTCTTGACGATGACGCCCTTTAGGGTTTTCTGTTCCATCAACAAAGCCGGTTAAGTCACGACTGTCCATAAATCGGAAACCACGTTCTTCATCCACTAACTCAACCAAGTCTTCAAACATTTGGTTAATTTCGTTGGCTACAAGATGCAAAATATCATAGCGATCACAACGGATATGAACAAATAAATCGTATTCCATTGCAGGTGCATCACGATTGCCTTCATTCATAGCTGGAAAAGGTTTTAATAGCGCTGGACGTGCCTCAGGATAGAAGGTGTCCCAAAAATTTGCTCCGATCCCCACAAAACCATTAAAAGCACTATCTGCATATTGATCTGTGAGCTCGTAAATATACTGCGCAACATTCGCTATAGAGGGGCGCAATTGATCTTCAACACCGTCGTTGGCATTAAACATCAAGTACACACTGTGTAAATTCCCTTCAGCACAAATCCCTAACTGTTCACGAGGCATAACTTGGTTACCCATATTAACTTCATCCACCTTAATACTTTATGTCGGCCTAAATGGTGATAACTTAACGCTTTTATATTTGCAGGACATTGCATTTATCAACAACGCTGCTCATAACCTTAGCGTAATCAAATATAAATTACGTGAAGTGTACTCACATTTAACCAATTTGTAATACACATTGTACTCATATTCGTTCATATAAAAGGCTGAACATCATTAACGACCCAGATTAGGATTAACAAATAAATTTGTCACTCGTAAAGGTTGCGGTATTAATAGTTAACTAAAAATCACCAATGGGTGATCGGCAATACTAATATCCACTCTCTGCTCTCTCGTTAAGGTAATTAATGGGCTCGTCACATCCAAAATGTCGTCACCTATTTGAACACGATAATGACATACAGTGCCAAGAAAGCAACGCTCAACAATATACCCACGGCCGCTGTTACTAGGATGCAATTCAATTTGTTGAGGTCTCAATAATAATTGGCCTTGATTGCCTACAGGTAAAGACAATGCTTCAGTGCTATTGAGCTCACCTAGAGAAGACTGAACTTGATGATTAGATATTACCGTTACAGGTAAATAATTACCGGTTCCTAAAAAATCGGCAACATAGCGATCTGTAGGCGAAGAATATAATGTTTCAGCTTTGCCATGCTGGATAATTGCGCCATTTTTAAATAAAGCCAATTTATCTGCAAACACAAATGCTTCATCTTTACTGTGAGTCACAAACACTGCACTCACATTACGTTGTTTCAAAATCGCACGAATTTCCAACATCATGTCGTTACGAACCTGTGAATCAATATTGGAAAAAGGTTCATCTAACAACAACAGCTCTGGTCTATAAGCTAATGCCCGCGCAATAGATACCCGTTGCTGCTGACCGCCAGATAATTCATGTGGATAACGAGATGCCAAACCAGTGAGTTTAACTAACTCAAGCATTTCCTCTAATCGAGTTAATCGCTCCGCGGGATTAAGGTTATTCACGCCAAATAAAATATTATCAGCCACGGTTAAATGCGGAAATAAGGCATAGTCTTGAAAAATCATTCCTACACCACGTTGCTCACTGGCAACAAACACGCCGTCAGCACTCAGCACTTGACCATTAATGCTAATACAACCTTGGGAAATGGCCTGCAAACCTGCAATAACACGAAGAAGAGTCGTTTTACCACAACCACTAGGGCCTAACAATGCAACTATTTCACCTTGCTGCAAGGTCAGGTTTAAATCGCGTAAAATAACCTGACCTTGATAATCACTGCATATATTTTCAATCGTTAACGTTGACATATTTAGTCTTGTTGCTCCAATGAACGGTTAAGATAAATCAAGGGAACAAGCCCAACTAATACAATAACAATAGCAGCCAATGCACCATGTTCGAGCCTTTCATCTGACACAAACTGAAAAACATATGTCGCTAAATTCTCGAATCCTATAGGGCGCAATAATAACGCTGCAGGTAACTCTTTCATACTTTCAATAAACACCAACAAAGCACCGGCAAAAATCCCCTTACGCAATAAAGGTAAATGCACTCGCCATAATAGTTGAGTAGGCGTTCTCCCTAAAGTAATGCAAGCCATATCTAAAGAAGGGGAAATACGTTTATAACTGTTTTCTAAACTGCCGATGGATATCGCAATAAAACGAACACAAAATGCAAAAATTAATGCACAGACACTGCCTGTTAATAATAAACCAGGGCCACGAACACCAAACCAGTCGTAAACATCGTTAATTGCAAAATCGATAAATGTCAGGGGCACCAAAACACCAATAGCCAACACGGTTCCAGGTAAAGCGTAACCCGTACAACTTAACCTCGAAGGAAGATGATCACTTTTACGTGGACTGACACGACGTACAAACATCAATATCAATGATAAAACCACACATACTGCACTAACGATAGCAGCAATGTATAAGCTATTTAAACTATATTGCCAAAAACGAACATCCCAACTTTCGTAAAAATAATCAACCGCATACCCACACAACACCAAAAAAGGTAGCAAAAAAGCAATAAACAATAATAGCGCGCAATAACTTAATGCGAGCCAAGATTTTTTTGAAGACAGTACATACCTGTCAGCTTCATTGAGAGAAGATTGCTTTTGAAATAATTGTTGTTTGCGGCGGGCAAATCGTTCAAAACCAATCATGGAAAATACAACTAACAACATAATAGCTGAGAGCTTTGCCGCAGCGGTCAGACTGCCATAACCTAGCCAAGTATCATAAACCGCTGTCGTTAATGTTGGTACAGCAAAATAGCTCACTGTAGCAAAGTCTGCTGCGGTCTCCATTGCAACAAGTGCAACACCAACCGCTAAGGCAGGTCTTGCCATAGGCAGTGCAAGGCGCCAGAAACTGCGCCACGGACTACATCCCATCACACGGGATGCATACAACAAACTGGAAGACTGCTCCATAAAAGCAGTGCGCGCTAATAAGTAAATATAAGGGAATAACACTAACGACAATATCATTGCCGCTCCGCCAAGACTACGAATTGCAGGGAAATAATAATCATGGGGAGATTGCCACTCAAACCAAGTTCTTAATATGCGTTGAACAGGGCCTGCATAATCCAGCATATCGGTATAGACATAAGCGACGATATAGGCGGGCATAGCTAAAGGGAGGAGTAACAACCATTGAAAATAACGACGCAACGGAAAATCACAGCGGGCAACCAACCAAGCAGCTGGAGTCGCTATAACCAATGAACCTAATCCAACCAATAGCATCAGTAATAGACTATTAGCAATGTAAGTTGGCAATACTGTATCGAACAAATGGCTAAATACAGCTTGATCAGGAAGAGTAGATTGCACAATTAACGCAATCAGTGGCAATGTTAATATTGCCGCAATAAAATAACCAGCAACCGACCAGCTTCTGGTTAAGCCTAAAATCATAAATAATACCGAGTTTGCTCAGCGCACTAAATTAAGAATTCAATAGTGCGCTGCTAATGTTTAAAGCTGCTTTAATTAAAGATCAAACTTTACTTCGTCAAGTAATTTTACAGCAGCTTGATGATGTTCGGCCAACTTATAAATAGGTAAACTATCAGCCTTAAAGTCACCCCACGATGCGACTAACTCTGACGGTGCAACATCTGCCTTTACCGGATATTCCATATTGACTTCAGCATACATTTGTTGTGCAACGCCTGAAGTGAGAAACGCCATTAACTTAATAGCATTGTCTTTATGCGGCGCATGTTTTGCCAGTGCCATACCTGATACGTTGACATGGGCACCACGATTTTGTTGATTTGGAAAATTAATTTCAACAGCCTCTGCCCAACTTTTTTGATTTTTATCCATTAGCATCTTGCCAAAGTAGTAGCTATTACCAATAGCCACATCGCACATGCCTTCTTTAACAGCTAATACTTGATCACGGTCATTACCTTGAGGTTTACGTGCTAAGTTAGCTTTTACGCCTTCTAACCACGTTTTGGTTTTTGCTTCACCATCATGGGCAATCATCGATGCTACAAGCGCAATATTGTAGGGATGCTTACCGCTTCGAGTACAAATTTTGCCTTTATATTCAGGAGAGGCTAAATCTTCGTAGTCAATATCTATTTTACCGCTACGCTCTTTAGAAGAATAGACATTACGCACACGCATTGTTAATGCAAACCAATCATTTTGTTGTGAGCGATATTGAGCCGGAATATTATGATTAATCACGGGGTCCTCGACGGGAGCAACCAGCTCCTTATCGACTAACTCCATTAGACGAGAAAAATCTGACGTCAACACCACGTCAGCTGGAGATAAACGACCTTCGCGTGCGATACGCTCAGCAATGCCATCTTTGGCAAACACCACTTTAACGTCAACACCACTTTGCTCGGTAAATTTTTCAAGAATAGGTTCAATCAAAAAAGCTTGACGATAAGAATAAACCGTTAATGCATCTGCTGCACTGACAGAAGAAGCCACACTCGCTACCCCTAAAAATACGACACTTTTTAGCAATTTCATTAATCAACGCTCCCTAATTGAACAATATTCATTATTATAAACACAACTGATAATAGTTATCAGTTACAACAGGGTAAGTGATCATATCAAAAGGAGCAAGTATTGTTTCAGCCCCAACCGGAAAAAACATTCCGATTTAACTCAATATATTTATAGCATTTATCAATCATATTGTTGGAGTATATGCCTTATCAAAACACAGTAGTTATGACGGTTACCAATATTTTTCAACCGTTATCTGCCCTGGCGCTCGCCGGAGGTTTTTAGTCAACCCTTTATCAACTAAAGCAACTTGAGCATCCGAGACCATTCCAGGGTTACCACAAATCATAACTTGGGAATGTTCAATATTAATATCGAGTCCTGCTTTTTGCTCAAGAAGCCCACTATTAATAGCATCAGGGATGCGGCATGATAAGCCTTCGGGGTAATCTTCGCGAGTCACAACAGGAATAAACACAAACTGCTGAGGGTATTTATCAACAAGTTTTTTAATCGTCTCTAGGTAGGCTAAATCTTCAGCTAGTCGCACACCATAAACTAAAACGATTTTTTCAAAACGCTGCCAAGGTTCATCCGTGGCCAACATTGAAATAAATGGTCCTACAGCAGTCCCAGTTGCCAAAAACCACAAATGCTTACCTTGTAATGCGCCGTGAGGTATTTCATCTAACGTCATAAAACCAGCAGCTTTAGATGTGACTTCAATACTATCGCCAAGGGTTAATGCTTTTAAATCAGGCGATAACAGTCCGTCTTCAACTGCCACGGCAAGCACTTCGACGTATTCAGTGCCAGGCGGGTTAACGAGAGAGTACGCTCTGGCAATACGCTTACCATCACGCATTTGGCTGAGCTTAATAAACTGACCAGCGATAAAAGGTTCGATATCAGCTTTGATACGCAGCGAGAATAATTTATCATTCCAATCAATGCGTTCAATCACCTTTCCCATAGTCCACATAGTCACTATCCTTATCGATGAAAGCTAAGCTTCATCATAGGAGACTATGTGTCTTGAGTCACGTTTTCTGATCCATCTTTAGTCAAGTTATCTTGCTTAAATTGTGCTAAACCTTGCTGTACCAATTCATAGGTTTTATCAACGCCTGCAGCAATGTCCCCCTCCAATACTTTTAAACCAGACAATATCTCACTTGCTTCTTTAAAACCTTTATCAATAGCATCACCAATTTTTACCATAAAACTATTAACTTGCTCATCGTGCCCCATGGATTGATTTTGCTTTTGATGCACCGAAAAAAACTGAGTGGCAAAACTAACAATACGATCCGCTGTCGCTTCAGGCGAATAATCTACCCCGTTATCTATGCTTTTTTGAACAGAATTGTCTCCTAACGATGGGGCAAGCTCTTCATTAATGGCTTCTATCGCTGCTCGGTACAGTAATGCCATGGACTTGTCTCCAGCGGCAATACTCACTTCTTCTTGCGCGGCAAGAATGGTGTTATTCATCATTTGACGACTGAGCTGATTAGCGGAAACGTTACTCGATGTATTAACCTCCGAGCTAGGATTATTGGAAGCCGCTGAGGTTGACGAAGCTACTGTTGTGGTCGCAGTGTTTTTATTTTCTCGTGCAGTAGGCACTTGCGCAGAAGCTGAATGTTTAACGTCCATAATAATTTCTCACTTAATATGACAGATAGCTTAATTATCGACCAGAAAACACATATCTGAAGCCATAATCAAAAATATTCGCATTCGACACACCAATTAGATTGTGTGGACCTATCAAAAAATGTTCAACGAAACAGCATCTCATGAATACATCATAGGCTCTTAACTCCGATACTTACGTAATAATTGATAGAGTACAATGATAAAAAGTGCAGATAACACGATGATTTATTGAAGCAATTTAATGTATAGCATTAACAGACTTTTTCAGTTACCTCACACCAAAAATCATAATAAAAACCACTTTATTTGACCACGAAACAATCGATTGATAGTAAGGTTAAAAATTTAGCGATATAGTCAATACATATTGGACACAGCTAAGCACTGTTAGGCCAACATTGAGAAAAAAATCCCTTTGACGGCTATAATGTTTTTTATTGAAGGATAATAATATGCCACAACAACATTGGGTTATGTGGGGAATTGATATTTTCTCAGGTCTTTTTTTAATATTACTTTGGGCCTTATTAATCGCAGTCATTTACATGTTTATCGCAGATAAACTGCAAACCAAACAAGCCATTAGACATAACTATCCCGTTATAGGTCGCTTTAGGTACATCTTTGAAAAGCAAGGCGAGTTTTTCAGGCAATACTTTTTTGCTCAAGACAGAGAGGAGTTGCCTTTTAATCGTGCCGAACGAAGTTGGGTATACCGCGCGGCTAAAAATGTAGATAGAACAATTTCATTTGGTTCAACCCAAGTGCTGGATAAACCAGGCACTATCATGTTCATGAACTCAGCTTTTCCCGTCAGCGAACACGAGAAACATAATACTATACCTGTAACAATCGGGCCCAATTGTCATCATCCCTATACTACCGATAAAATTTGCCATATTTCGGCAATGAGTTTTGGTGCATTATCACGTCCAGCTGTGACCGCATTATCTCATGGCGCCGCCAAAGCTGGGTGTTGGCTCAATACCGGGGAAGGAGGATTAAGCCCTTATCATCTTAAAGGTCAGTGCGATTTAGTATTTCAAATAGGTACCGCTAAATATGGTGTTCGCGATGAGCAAGGGCACTTAGATCCACAAAAGCTTAGCGATATTGCCGAACATCCAGAAGTCAAAATGTTTGAAATCAAGTTAAGCCAAGGTGCTAAGCCGGGCAAAGGTGGCATTTTGCCCGCCATCAAAGTGAATAAAGAAATCGCTGCAATTCGCGGAATCCCTGTAGGGCAAGACTCTATTAGCCCTAATGGCCATATTGAGTTGCATAATGTTGCAGATATTATCGATATGATCAATCAAGTAAGACAAATTACAGGTAAACCCACAGGCATTAAAGCGGTATTAGGTGATACAGCTTGGGTAACAGAGCTGATGGATGAAATTGAACGCCGCGGCATTGAATATGCGCCAGATTTCTTTACCTTAGACAGTTCAGATGGCGGCACAGGAGCAGCGCCACAAGCGTTAATGGATAATGTAGGCTTGCCATTACGACAAAGTTTACCATTACTCATTGATATACTAAATGAACGCGGATTTAAGCAACGTATCAAAGTTATCGCGACTGGGAAAATGATCATGCCGTCATACGTTGCATGGGCATTAGCCACTGGTGCGGACTTTATTGCTTCAGCTCGCGGAAATATGTTTGCTTTAGGTTGCATTCAATCACTTCAATGCAACAAAGATACATGCCCAACCGGTATTACAACTCATAACACAAGGCTACAACGTGGTTTAGACCCTAAAGATAAATCTGCTCGAGTGGCTAATTACAATTATTTTTTACATTACGATTTAACCATGATAGCGCATTCATGCGGGGTAATGGACCCAAGATACTTAACTCGTCATCATGCCCGCATTGTACAATCTTCTGGCGTCGCAATAAGCTTAGACAAGCATTACCGTCACATGCAATAAATATTGGTCTATACTCATAATTCAATAGAGGTGGTATTGTATTTCTTTGCCGAAAATTATAAATGGTGTAGAATATAGTTGACACTGGTCACACTAATACATATTAATGTGATTTTAAATAGGCATGAGTCCAGAGGGTTTCTCGTTGAATATAAAAACGAATGCAGTAAGTCTAAATGTACAAAGCTTAAGTTTAAGCTGTAAAAACTGCAATCGAATGACAGAGATTGAAGGCGAGTTAGTGTGTTTTGAACAAGGAAGAATTAAACGTTTAACACCCGATCCATCCCCAGCCTCACTAATCAAAATGGTGTGTATCGGTTGGCAAAAAAAGTAATCAATCATTAACCAAATTGCTTTTATTGGTTATAGACAAGTTTCACCTTTCATTTTTAGACTTTTCAATTTATTAAACCTAACATCTAGTGATTAAGTCCATATCAGCATTTAAATTTCTATATTGATAACAAACTATTCACATAGCAAAGAATAAAATTGTTACGATATACGCGGAGACATCGATGAGTTAGTTGTAACTAAAACAGTAAATCTTCTTGAGCGTCATCAATTTGCTTAATAACTTTCTTATCAAGGTCTTGAAGTGTAGCCTTAGCCAACGTCACCCCACGAGTGGTCACTCTTAACCCTGCGCACAAATCGTTATATACAATTTTTATTGCATCATCAGACATATTACGCGATTTTAGCATTGCCATAATAGCAAGCCAATCAGTTGTTACTTGATGTCGGGTGCCTTCTAGCGCCGCAATTAACGCAATATTATGCACAAGTCACCTCCATACACGATGTTACACCTTTTAATAAAACTTAATTAATTGAAAAATAAAGTTATCTTTAAATATAACTTATCCGTAATAATACAGATTAACTGCGTTGATGGCTGTCGTCAAAAGATTCATTCACAGTAAATATAGCGGCAATCGCCAAGCAAAAAAAACTATCCAAACTATTTTGTCAAATAAATCAACTGCATTTATAGTGCTATATTAAAATTTCGCATATAAAAATGTCACATTAAGGTTTAATGGGAAAAGACAAATGACAAAATATTACTACAACGTATTGCAATCACATTCATTATAGAAAATTTAACGACTTACTAAGTCTTTTTTTCATGTTGGATATGCCAAAGTTGAGCATAAAGTCCTTGCTGAGCAAGCAAGTTAGTATGGGTGCCACATTCCACTATCTTACCTTGACTTAACACCACGATTTGATCGGCATCAATAATAGTCGATAAACGGTGGGCTACAACTAAACTAGTATGACCCTTTGCAGCATCTCGAAGAGCGCTTAATATTGCTTGCTCAGAGTGAGAATCTAACGAGGATGTTGCTTCATCAAACACTAAAATAGGGGCGCCTTTTAATACTGCTCGAGCAATGGCAACACGCTGTTTTTCACCTCCAGACAGTTTTAGCCCCCGCTCACCCACTTTGGTATTGCCTTTATCGGGTAGAGAGTCAATAAAATCACTTAAATGAGCTAATTTTACCGCTGCAACAATTTCATCTTCACTGGCATCGGGACGACCATAACGGATATTTTCATAAATAGAATCATTAAATAACACTGTATCTTGTGGTACTACTGCAATCGCTCTTCGTAATGCCTGTTGGCTATAATGACGAATATCAACGTTGTCTATTTTTATCACCCCGCTATCAACGTCATAAAAACGGAATAGTAATTTAATAATAGTCGATTTACCCGCGCCACTGTCTCCCACTACAGCTATTTTTTTACCCGCTGGCACATCGAAACTGACATGCTGTAAAATAGCTCGTTGATCGTATTGAAAGCTCACATCATGAAATGCAATCGCTCCAACGATTGGGCTGTCTTCAATCGCCCCCTTTTGATCTAAAACTTGCGGTTGCTTAGCTAAAATATCAAACATGCGCTCAATATTAGCCAATGCTCCACGGATCTCACGATACACAAACCCTAAGAAGTTTAACGGGATAAACAATTGCATCATAAATGCATTAATTAATACAAAGTCACCAATCGTCATAGACCCGTGGCTCACTTCATAAGCAGCAAGTCCCATCATCGTTGTCATGGCAACTGCTATAATTAATGCTTGACCACCATTTAGAGCAAATAATGACAAACGATTTTTTCGCTTTGCGACCTCCCATTGCTCAAGGGCTTCGTCATATCGTTTAGATTCAAACTGTTCATTATTAAAATATTTTACGGTTTCATAGTTTAATAAACTATCCACAGAACGAGTATTTGCCAACGAATCAGCTCGAGCAGCATCACGGACATAACCTGTTCGCCACTCGGTTGCCACAATAGAATACCCGATATACGCTACCACAGAAAATAACGTGATTAGTGCAAACATCACCCCATAGTTATAAAAGAAAATACCAATAACCAGGGCTATCTCAAGTAATGTTGGCACAATATTAAACACCATAAAGCGCATTAAAAAACTGACACCACTTGTTCCTCGTTCAATATCGCGAGATAACCCGCCTGTACGGCGGTCTAAGTGAAAATCAAGATCAAGTTGATGTAAATGCTGAAAAACAGATAACCCCAGGCGACGTATAGCGCGTTCAGTCACTCGACCAAATAACGTATCACGAACCTCACCAATAATGACATTGAGCAAGCGAACCATGCCATAAGCCAACACTAAGCCGATGGGAACAGCGATGAGCTGGGCTGAAGATTGTTTATCAAGTGTGTCGACTAATTCTTTAAGAATAAAGGGCAGCCCAACACTGGCGATTTTAGCAACGATTAAACACGCCATAGCTAACAATACTCGGCCTTTAAATTCGAGTAAATATGGCCACAGCAATCGTAAAACGTGCCAATTTAGTTTCCCTACCGGGCCTTCAAAATACGCAGAAGGTCTCATCTACACTCCAGTTTAATACCGCTGTCATTGGCAGTTTCCATGTTAATTGTCTAATTATATGTCATTTTCTTATTGGACCTATGTCACATTATTGTGGAATAAATACAACTTAATTCATTGCCTTTAACCTCTTTGGGCACAATGTTCTAACACCTTAGACTGACTGACAAATGCATTTTTATAGACAAAAATACTATTTTTCTATTTTTTTAGCTATTTTATGCTTTTTTCACCTAAATAGAGTTATTTCTATATGCAGAATTTGTTATTCTTCGAACACGAATAAACGCCTGTTTGATATTTCACAAGCAACGATTTACTAGTTTAAAGGATGCGTTATGTTGGATAGCTCAAAAATTCAATACCCACCATTACAACTAATACAAACATGGGTATGGATGATGATTGAATCAGGTAATCCTGAACTGCAAGATAAAGGTCGTAATAACCTTATATCTGCCTTTGGCAGTTTAGCTAAGGCAAATGAATACCTCGTTGAACATATAAAAAAATAAGGCGCATTTTGCGCCTTATTTTTTAAGTTTTACAATTAAATACTATGCTTGGCGACGATTAAGAACACTTTGGTTTAATGTTGCCAAAAGAGACTCTGTGTCATCCCACCCAATACATGCATCTGTCACACTTTGGCCATAACATAGGGCGCTGCCCTCAATCAAATCTTGGCGCCCTTCCACTAAATGGCTTTCAACCATAACACCAAAAATAGCATGATTACCTGCAGATATTTGGCCTGCAACATCATCGGCAACCATCAGTTGTTTTTTATAATCTTTACTACTATTAGCATGACTAAAATCAATCATAATATTATCTGTCAATCTTGATTTAGCCAGTTGCTTAGCAATATCAGACACATGTTCTGCACTATAATTTGGCGCACGACCTCCACGCAAAATAATGTGGCAATCAGGATTTCCTTTGGTTGATACAATGGCCGAATGCCCAAATTTAGTGACCGATAAAAAGTGATGTGGAGCGCTTGCTGCGCCAATAGCATCGATGGCAACTTTAATCGTTCCATCGGTACCATTTTTAAACCCTACAGGACAAGAAAGCCCTGATGATAATTCACGATGTACTTGAGACTCCGTGGTTCTAGCCCCAATGGCTCCCCAGCACATCATATCGGCAACATATTGCGGTGTAATCATATCTAAAAACTCACCCGCTGTTGGCACGCCGGAATCATTTAAATCAACTAATAATTTACGCGCCGTTCGTAAACCGTCATTTAATTTAAAGCTATTATCCATATACGGGTCATTAATTAACCCCTTCCAGCCAACTGTGGTTCTAGGTTTCTCAAAATATACACGCATGACAATTTCAAGTTGATCTTTATACTGCTCACGCAACTTAGCCAAGCGTTGGCCATATTCTAGCGCAGCTGCGGGGTCATGGATTGAACAAGGCCCGATCACTACCAATAGCCGATCATCTTCTCGGGCTAAAATATGATGAATACTATTTCGCGCATTGAAAACGGTTGCAGATGCACTCTCGGTTGCCGGAAATCGCTCTAGAATCGCAATTGGAGGAAGCAATTCTTTTATTTCATCGATGCGAATATCGTCATTTTTGTAATGCATAGTAATTATAATCCCGGCAAACATTTTAGTTATCTGATTAAAAAGAGATAAACCAGATGATACGATTCATTAGAAATGATGAAGAGTCATTCAAATTGAATATGAATCATCAATTTAACCAGTCTCTACTGACAAATCAATCAAGTATTATTCATCCTTGCCGATAAAAAAAACTATATGACGTTTTTTGGCCTAAGCACTAAAACAATATCGAATCTGACTACGGATGAGAAAAGAGTATTACCAAAATCAATTTGTTGGTCATTCGCATGGAATAACATTAAAAATAGCTTGAATAAAATACACACTTTTGATTGTAATATGCTTTACTTAAACGATTAACATCATTGCAACACAACAAGGAAGAACACTCTAACAATATAAGATAAGCACCCATACCAAAGGAGATAACCAATTGAAAGACAGCATGATAAACTTTTTTGTCACCATCTGTTTGTTACTAGGCCTCTGCGTGCCTATGGTTGCTCACCCCATTGTTTCAGTCGAAAATACACACGAATTAATCGATTCTCACACTCAAAATTACAGTAAAAAAATAAACTCAGTCACCGAATCCATTAGTTTTTCAACCAGCAATAGCATTGCACCATACTTTTTTACCGATAAAAATGTTGGTATCCAATATGATCTATTAAAAGCCGCACTTGACGAACAAGGTATTGAAATAAGAGAAATTGTTCATGCTCCTAATTTACGATCTCAACGTCTAGTCAAAAAAAATATTATCGACTGTATGATCAATGCGCCTGACAATGTAGAAGGGTTATTTTACACTCAAAGTTTAATTGAATATCAAAATAGTGTGTTCTATTTATCAAGGAATGATCTTCATATTGAACAAGTGCACGATCTTAGCGCCTTTTCTATTTTAGGGTTTCAAAATGCCAAACAATACTTGGGGGATGAATTTAAGCAAGTTGCCAATACCAACCCTCACTACAGTGAAATTACCAACCAGAAAAGCCAAGTAGTCATGCTGTTTAATGGCTATATACAAGTTATTGTCCTAGAAAGGAGAATATTTGAATACTATCGACATTTACTAAAGTCAAAACTCAATACCAGTATCCCGGTGACAGAAGTAGCGTTATTTAATCCTGCACAACGAAAAATAGCCTGCCATGATGAAGCCATAGCCAATCGTGTCAATAGTGCCATCACGTCACTCAAACAGACATACCGCTATCAAGAAATACTCAACTTAGCTGAGCAAAATAATTATCAACCATTGAATGATTAATTTTGCCTCATTGCTTGAAGCTTAGTTTGGTATCGATACTTATTATGGGTATCGCTTAGTGCCAATGCCCGCTTAAGGCTTTTCTCGGCCAGTCGCTCTTCACCTGTTGCCCAATAAGCCTGAGATAAACCAAAATAAAACTCATGCCGATAATCTGCCTTCTCAACCGCTCTTTGGTACCACACAAGCGCATCCTGATATTGCCTATCAAAATACGCTTGTTGCGCCATATCGAAATAATAAAACGGATTATTAATTCTTTCGAGTTCAAGCGTTTTATGGATTTCTGCCCACTCAACTAAACGATTTTGCTCACCTAATATTAATGCTAGATTGTATAATGTTGACAGTTCTTTTGGGTTAACTTGCAAGGCGGCACGATATACTTGTTCTGCTTCATCATCGAACCCTTTATGCCGATAGATAACCGCAAGTGTATTGATGGCTGCTACATACTTAGGGTTTAAATTAATGGCATTTTTTACCAATGCATAAGCCGTATCATAATCGGCTTCAACAAGCGCTTCCGCAGCAACATTGTTGTAATACATGGCACTGAGTTGGCGCTTATTGACCCGTTTTTTTTGGTAAGAGCGTACCGAGCGATCTGGTAAAAAGTCGACTAATACTTCAGTACCTCTAAACAAGACTACATGAGTGTTTTCTGGAGGAAATAAGCTCAAATTAACGTGGCCGTTGATCAGATAAAATCCACCTCGGCGATCCCAAACCGGTTCAACATCAATATCATTAAATTCAACAGGAACACCTAAAATTTCAGCTAATGCAGCGGATAACACCACTAGTGACATGCAGTTACCTTGACGATTAAGGACTGTGTCACTGGCAGTGCGAGTATAGTGATCACGGTATTCAAACCCGCCATCTTGGGCACCAATATATTGAGCTAACCACTCATTGGCTAACTTTTTCTGGCTACGGGAGGGGGTATCAGCTTGAAATTGACGTTTAAATGTCGCCACAAACGATTCTGGTAAGCGATAGATATCATCCATGTTAACGGTGTTAACAGGAGTAAATAAATCATCATGAAACAGTGTTCGCACATCAATATGTTTCACGTCAGTTTGGGTAGATTGACACGCGGTCAAACCACACATAGAACCCAAAATTATCAATATGCTCACACTCAATTTAAATCCATTAACTATTCTGCATAGCGCCTGACTTGTGCTCCGGCCTGGGTGATAAGCAAACATAATTCAACCCTCAGATAGAAATAAGCTACCTAAAAGTTTAGTCAATAGCGCTCTTTTCAGCCACTAAGACACTCGAATATGTGGTCTCTTCTCGCTATTTTATAAATCACTTTGAAGAAGGTAAATGATGCTGATCAGGTTCTATTTGAATAAATAATTGCTGGTCTTGATATTGATACGGGCGGTAATTGTTTTGACCACAGTTAAAATATAGATAGGTTGCATTAACCGCAATACAAGTTAATGGTAAAGATCGTAAAATGATTAGTTGCTGTTGCTGCCTTATTAACTCGCGCCATTCATGCTGTTTTAGTACCTCATTTCGCACAGCAAACGCATCAAATGGTTCGGATGATTTGCGTACAACCACTGTACCGGCATCGGCAATCGTGCTAAAAAAAAACACCAAGAAAATACCTACTAGGCTTAATTTATTTAACATGTTTATCTACCTGCTAATCTGAAATACACGTCATCCAACCTACTACCAATCAACATAAAAAAACAGAACCCGAAGGTTCTGTTTAGCATTAAGTTAACAGGAGTATAGGATTAACTTGCCGATTTAACACTCACAAACTCAGGATAAGCATCAACACCACAGTCAGATACATCCATACCGTTATACTCTTCTTCTTCTGTTACACGGATACCCATAGTCATTTTCAATACAAACCATACCAATAATGATGCAGTGAATACCCAAATAAAGATAACTGCAGCGCCATATAGTTGACTACCAAAACTAGCATCAGCATTTGATAATGGAACCAACATCAACCCAAGGAAACCTACAACACCGTGTACCGAAATAGCACCTACTGGGTCATCTATTTTGACGCGGTCAAATGCAATAACAGAGAAAATAACCACAGCACCAGCAACCAAGCCAATCACGCCAGCCATTAACAATGAAGGTGATAATGGGTCAGCAGTAATGGCTACCAAACCGGCTAATGCACCATTCAAAATCATGGTTAAGTCAGCCTTCCCCCACACAACCTTACACACGATAAGTGCTGATACGGCACCAAATGCAGCAGCTGAATTGGTGTTCACAAAGATTTTAGCAACAGCGCTTGCATTTTCTGCATCAGACACTAACAATTGCGAACCACCGTTAAAGCCAAACCAGCCCATCCATAAAATAAACATACCTAAGGTTGCCATCGGTAAATTAGAACCTGGAATTGGATGAACTTGGCCGTTTGCCCCGTATTTACCTTTACGTGCTCCAAGAAGTAATACACCAGAGATTGCAGCCGCAGCGCCAGCCATATGCACAATACCACTACCTGCAAAGTCAACAAAGCCTGCTGCAGAAAGGAATCCTCCGCCCCATGTCCAGTAGCCTTCAACAGGATAAATCACCGCAGTCATGACCACTGAAAAAACGAGAAAAGACCACAATTTCATCCGTTCAGCCACAGCCCCAGATACGATAGACATTGCTGTTGCCACAAATACAACTTGGAAAAAGAAATCAGATTCTAGCGCATGATCTGCACCGTCAGCCTGACCACCGATTAACGATCCAAAAGATGGAATAAAACCGCCTTCAGCATTGTCGACATACATGATGTTGTAACCGACTAAAAGAAACATAACGCATGCAATAGAGTACAAACACACGTTCTTAGTTAAAATTTCGGTCGTATTTTTTGAACGAACAAGTCCTGCCTCTAACATGGCAAAACCAGCCGCCATCCACATTACTAAAGCGCCAGAAATCAAGAAATAAAACGTATCTAATGCAAAACGTAATTCAGTTACCGTCAGGCCTAATTGAGTTAATTGTTCCATAGCAGCCTCCTTATAATGCTTCGTTATCAAGTTCACCCGTACGAATACGGATAGCTTGTTCTAAATCAGTGACAAAAATTTTACCGTCGCCAATTTTACCGGTGTGAGCTGCTGTGGTGATAGCTTCAATTAGCATGTCCAAATTTTCATCTTTGGTGGCAATTTCTAATTTTACTTTAGGCAAAAAATCTACTTGATATTCTGCCCCACGATAAAGTTCTGTGTGGCCTTTTTGACGACCAAAACCTTTAACTTCAGTTACAGTCATGCCTTCAATGCCCATGCCTGCAATGGCTTCACGGACATCATCCAATTTAAATGGCTTGATGATAGCGCTGACGAGTTTCATCTCGACCTCCAAAAATGTGAAAAAATGTAGTTGTTATTGATTTGTTGAACTAACTAATTCAATCATCAGGCCACATTTTTAACACTTTGTTTTAAAATGGTTTTATGCAAACAAGGCATCGCAGCATGTTTACAAAAGCACCAATAGAGTGCAGCAAAAAAATACAGCGCCTTTTTTTGGTGCACGGTTATTGAGCAAATCGAAGGGGGAGCGTTATCTTCAACTTAGGTAAATAGATAGGATAAGTAAGTCACTGACACAATGGTTTGCACATTTAATATCAAACATGCCATTTACTTTTTAATCCGATACTGGTTTTCATTATTTGCTGTGACTATTGCAAAACAGATTGGATAACAGCGACATCCAGACCCAAGTTTGATAGCCATGGTGCAACACCAATAAGCAGGACAAAATTTTTAATGCACAAAAAAACCGCTCTTTAAAAGAGCGGTTTATCTAGCGTTAACCTAAGAAATAAAAACTCAGTATTTATTTCTTTAAATATTACTTATAGGTAGCTTCGCGTTTTTTAGCTTCTTCTTTCCACTTAGGTACAAGTGTTTTCTTAAACTCAGCTTTATCAGCATTCATGGCTTTCATGTTCATGCCTAATGCAGCTTGTGCTTTTGCTTTAGTAGAAGTGTCTGGGTAAGCAATCGGTTGCTTAACACCTTTAGCACCTAACAACTGAGCTAGTTTCACACGAGCATCAGCAGCTTTATCCACTGCAGTACCTAAAATACGTAATACTTCAGCTGGAGCATGAGCAGATGCGCCATGAGATGCAGTCGCATAATCCCAACGCCATTGTGAGTGACGAATATCCATCAAGATTGGCTTCATTTCAGCTTCAGTAGCACCAGCATCCCAAGCAGCTTTGGCTTCAAAGTGAGCTTTAACTAGTTGAGTTTCAGCACGTGCTTTTAAATCTTGTGCTTTGTGCTTGCTTTCTTCAACTTGCTTAACCATAAATTCTTTGCTTTGAGAGTGACAAGTTGCACATGTTTCTTCGAAGCGATCAAATGGATTACCCACTTTGTGATCGGTAAATTTACGGCCTTTGTCATTCGTCACTTTAGGCATGTGACAATCAACACAACTTACGTTGTTCTGACCGTGCACACCCAACTTCCAAGTTTCATAACCAGGATGTTGTGCTTTTAGCATAGGCGTTTTAGACACAGCGTGAGTCCAATCAGAGAACTCCATGTTGTCGTAGTAAGCTTCCATTTGTTCAACAGTGGTGCCCATATCCCAAGGAAACTTCACAAAACCTTTACGGTCTGCTGTTTTTTCGAAATAGTATTCTACGTGACACTGAGCACACACCATTGATTGCTTGTCTTTACGAGACGCTTTATCAAATGGAGTATTTAACGTGTTCATTGCGCGGTCAACATACGGACGTGACATACGTAACTTTGACGAGCCTTTTACATGGCAGTCGGCACAACCAAGGACGTTAACAATTTCTGGTCCGCCCTTAGCCCATTTACCACTAAAATAGCCATCTTCACCTTGCTCTTCAATAACACGAGGTACGTCAGGACTTTTACAGCTCCAACATGCCATTGGCATTGGGCCATCTTCAGCATTTTTAGGTGCCCCAGTACGCAATGAATTGGTTACATCTGTAACGGCATACATGTGACCACGTGGTGCGTTGTAATCTTTTGCGAAACCGTAACCCGCCCACAATACAACTAAGCTTGGTACTTTTTCTAACATATCAACAACTTCTTTGCTTTCATCTGTAGCATGCCAGCTGTCATATTGCTTTGAAAATTTATCTTTATAAACCTCATTACGAGGCTCTGTTTTATCACTCGCCATAGCACTAGCAGCCATTAAGCCTGCAGCAATTACGGCACTAAGTGCAATTGATTTTGCGTTCATCTTCATCACCCTTTATCTCCGTGTTACATTATATTTAATTTAATAATCACGACATCTCCAAAGCCAAAGTTAACTATTTAGCGTAAGTTTAAATATACCCCTAATGGGGTATACCTAAAAAAGTTTGCGCCAGATCAACATGTAAATAGGATGTATCTCACAGTTTTGTAAAATTGTTAATATTATCAAGCTATATCTAATATAGAACACACTATTGGACATGATATAAAACAGTACTTTCGACTTACATTTAAACACTAATTTTTATCAATAACGGGGTCTTATGTTTACTCGTGGTAGCCTTACTTCCACCATTTTAAGTTTAATGCTTATTTTAATTTTGTTGTCATCAAGCTTAGCTGTTTTTTCTATCGTTAACTTAACCTTCAGTTTGGGCGATGCTAAAGGTATCAACGCCTCTGGGTCATTAAGGATGCAAAGTTACAGATTATTGCTATATACCAATGCAGGCAGTAAAAACACCGATGAAAAAATCATAACATTTGAGAAAACCCTTAATTCTGAAGCGCTTAAACGTTCCCTTGCTTGGTATAGCCCTAAAGAACTTCAGGAGCAATATTTGCTGGTTATCGACAAATGGCAAGTAATGAAAGTGTACATTGAAGAAGGTAATACGCGACTATATTCAGCTTCGTTAACCGACTTTGTCGACACCATTGACACCTTAGTGTTAAAGATGGAGCTGTTTGCGGCCTTTAAATTAAAGTTATTGGTTATTGGTCAAATTATCGGTTTATCTATTTTGTTGGTAATCGCTTTCTTTGCAGTAGCCTTCACGCGTAAACGTGTTGTTAAGCCATTGCAACTTTTGATGGACAGTGCAGCAACTATTTCTAAAGGCAATTTTAAAGTTGAAATGCCTAAAACGGGTTATATAGAACTGACAGCTCTTGGCAATGCTTTACAGGAAACCGCGGCGGAATTAGCTGACTTATATGAAGATTTAGAAGGACAAGTTAACGAAAAAACCACAGCATTGACTCGAGCCAATAATGAGCTTAATTTTTTATATGATAATTTAGTGATGCTGCACGCCGATAAACTTGACTATAAAGCGTTGCAATCGGCAATCAATCAACTGAAATACTATGAAGGCTTAACGTATTTGAGGTTAGTCGTTGAGCATGATGACGGATCTAAAGATGTCATTAAAGCTGAAGGTGGTTGGCCAGATAATTTATCCACTGAATCAGTGCACTTCCCATTATCCATAGAACAGACACAACTAGGTTATCTCGATATCATTTCAGACAAACCATTGAACAACCTATTGTTTAAAAACTTCGCCATGATGTTAACTCGCTCAATAACCATTCATAATGCAACAGAGCAACGCCAACAACTCGCGTTAATGGAAGAACGTGCGGTTATCGCCAGAGAACTGCATGACTCGATAGGACAACTATTGTCATTTTTAAAAATCCAGGTCAGTTTATTGAGAAAAAGTCTTGATAATAGTTGTATGAGTCCTGATGTAGAAGGGCAATTGATGGAGATCAATGAAGGTGTCAGTACCGCTTATGTACAATTGCGTGAGCTGTTATCCACCTTTAGATTAACAATTAAAGAGCCTAATTTAAGCCAAGCGATGGACGTTATGTTGGAGCAATTACGCCATCAAACCACTATTGATATTCGGCTTAATTACAAACTTTCAGCACATTTACTTGAAGCAAAACAACACATCCATATTTTACAATTAGTTCGAGAAGCGACATTAAATGCAATAAAACACGCAAAACCTGCTCATATAGTGGTAGATTGTCAGTTAACTGAAAATGGTATGATCACCATTTCAATCTGTGATGATGGTATTGGTGTGACACATTTAGCAGAGCGAGATCAACACTTTGGTATTGGCATAATGCATGAACGTGCTAACAAATTGCATGGTGTTGTATCATTTAACAGTAATCAACTCGGGGGCACCACTGTAACCCTGAGTTTCCCCCCTCAACAGGAGCCTTTAAATGGGTAAGCCGTATTCCGTACTTGTTGTCGATGATCATCCTTTATTGCGTCGTGGCATTTGCCAATTGATCACGTCTGATACTGATTTCACCCTATTTGGTGAAACCGGCACAGGGTTAGAAGCTCTGACCACCGTCGCCGAAAATGAACCTGATATAATCTTGCTTGATTTAAACATGAAAGGGATGTCGGGTCTTGATACCCTCAATGCGATGCGTCAAGAAGGTGTTACGGCAAGAATTGTAATATTAACGGTATCTGACGCAAAACAAGATGTAATGCGATTATTACGTGCAGGTGCAGATGGTTACTTGCTTAAAGATACTGAGCCTGATTTACTACTCGAACAGCTCAAAAAGGCCATGTTAGGCCATAGAGTCATCAGTGATGAAGTAGAAGCATATCTTTATGAGTTGAAAAACACCGGTGACGATAACAGCTGGATTGAAAACCTAACACCGCGGGAGTTACAGATTTTACAAGAACTTGCTGAGGGTAAAAGTAACAGGATGATATCCGAAGATCTGCACATAAGCGAAGGTACAGTCAAAGTGCACGTTAAAAATTTGCTGCGTAAAGCCAATGCAAAGTCACGAACAGAAATGGCTGTCAGATATTTAAATCAATAAATGATAATCGTCGTAAGTAGATAAGAAAATACTTTACGATGCATATTTATCAGTAAATAATTATCTTTAATAAATGGTGCTCCCTTAAGTTAGGGAGCACCATTTATTAAGTCGCAATGAAATTATATTTAACTCATTGCAATGAATATGTTAGACCCACTGCAATGCCATTAAATCATTCCCGTTATGAACCATATCTTTACTCGAATTGAAGC
Organism: Shewanella sp. A22; assembly: GCF_053850585.1. Lineage (NCBI taxonomy): Bacteria > Pseudomonadati > Pseudomonadota > Gammaproteobacteria > Alteromonadales > Shewanellaceae > Shewanella > Shewanella sp. A22. The sequence continues at coordinate 13,634 of NZ_JBSQBN010000006.1, read as the reverse complement.
TTACTAAGCTAAATATTCAATGTCGCTCCGATCTCATTCCCGCTAAATTGAGACAATGGTCACTAAACAAACAATTTATTCCTAAACACATGAAAAGCATAATGTGTTTTAAATAACTTACCTTTATTCTATTTCTCATTCACTTTCATTTGTGACCGGATGTCACAGAATAATAAGTGTTTAGGCATTATTATTTTACGTAATAAATAGTTGCGGAATAAATAATAGAGTCTATGCCATATCCCATTTAAAAGGAGATTACTTTGAAAATCAAACAAGCCTTATCATTATGCTCTGCACTCATTCCCTTTTTAATCCCGATGTCGGCATCTGCCGACTCTTTAACACTCTATGCAGCAGGGAGCTTAAAAACGGCGTTAAATGATATCGCAACATCTTATAGTCAAACCTATAAAACAGAAGTCGCCACTCAATATGCGCCTAGCGGACTATTAAGAAAAGCAATTGAAGATGGTGCTCAACCTGATATTTTTGCGTCAGCCAATATGAAACATCCTGATAAACTCGCCACAGAGGGATGGGGTAGTCCAGTGGTGTTATTCGCCCGAAATCAGCTTTGTGCACTCGCGCAACCGAATGTAAAAGTCACTCCAGATAACCTGCTTTCTACGTTAATGGATAAGCAAATCCGCGTTGGTACTTCAACACCTAAAGCGGATCCGAGTGGTGACTATGCTTGGGAACTTTTTCAAAAAGCTGAAACAATACAAAAAGGAAGCTTCTCAGTTCTTTCGACTAAAGCTTTACAGCTTACTGGTGGCGAAAAAAGTGAAAAAGCACCTGAAGGGTTAAACCAATATGGTTGGGTGATGAGTGAGAAAAAGGCTGATATTTTTCTAACTTATTGCACCAATGCTGTTTTGGCAAAAAACCAAGTTAAATACCTCAACATAATCGCCATACCAGAATCACTTTCAGTGGGAGCAGATTATGGCTTAATCGTTAAAGAGGGGGCACAAAATAAAGCATGGAAATTTGCCATGTATATTCTCTCTCCTAAGGGACAAGGTATCTTGAAAAAATATGGTTTTGAAGCAGACGCTATTCCTAAGCAATAAGACCTATTGAAATCAAGTATGACAGGACAGTTATCAACCTTCCGTCGGTAGCTGTCAGTACACATTTGAGAAAATACTTAGCTAACGACACAAGTGCTCAAGCCAATATAAAACGGAGAGCTATTATTTTTCTTGAATAAACGCTACCCAACTTTGCAATGCCGACTCGAAATCTTCTAAACCACAATATGACTCAGACTCTGCATTATACAAGTTCATTGCATCGTCAAGCTCAGGCTCGTCATCAAAATCAATTACATTTGCAAACACTCTAACTTGTTCGGTATCCATATCAATGGTTAAATCTGAACCGACATGCCGCCAATGATTAACCTTACCCGCTTTAATTGAGTTAATTTGGTTCAAGATATTATTAGCGCGATTTATATCGTCACCCAGTTCTTCTGCAAACCAACTGCCTAACACTTCATGGTCCATACTAAACTCAGCAAACACTGTGCCTTCTAGACGATTACGACGAAATTGATATTCCATATAAATACTCTTTTATCGGCCTTTTTTGTATTTTAACTGATGATAGCCTTTTCCGCTGCTCGTTGTTCATCGAATTGACGGCTTTATAAGTAAATATCGCATAAATTGATAATTTTATTCTTCATGTTTGTTTACACTTGGGCAACACTAAAAAGTAGCGTAAATTGTTGCGATAGTGATCACTTGGAATGATTAATAATGAATAATGGTTTTATTTATAGCTTACTATTAACAGGGCCAAATGCAGGTCAGTCACTTACCGAAGATCAAGTGTCTAAATGGCAACCTGAAGACGGCCTCTTATGGTTACACCTTCGTTATCGCGAACCTAAAGCTAGAAAATGGGTCCTTAATTCTGGTTTAGCTAGAGTCGAGACAGATACACTGCTGGCCACGGACACCCGCCCAAGAGTGCTAAGCTCTAACAAAGGAATATTACTGGCATTACGTGGTGTCAATTTAAACCCCAACGCCGATCCAGAGGACATGGTTGCGGTAAGAATATACGCCGAAGAACATAAAATCATTTCAACTTGTGAACGTCAATTGCAATCGGTAATAGATGTTGCCGATTCGATTATTCAAGGCAAAGGCCCAATTGATAGCGCCGCATTTATCATGGCCATTTGTGAAAGATTAACTCAACGTAAAGTCGAGTTTATTGGAAAATTAGAAGAACAACTTGATGAACTTGAAGAACGCGTTGTCACTCAAGTCACCAAGACATTGCGGACAGAAATTGCCGAGTTACGTAGACAAACAGTAGTGTTAAGGCGCTACCTAGCCCCCCAACGAGAAGCATTTTCTCGTATGATCCAAGAAACCAATGAACTATTTGACGACAACGACAAGGTTCGCATTCGCGAAATACATGAGACCCTAATTCGGGTCATTGAAGACCTAGATGCAATACGTGATCGGGCCAGTGTCACCCAGGAAGAGCTTCAGTCGCAGCAATCAGAACAAGTAAACCAAAGGCTGTATTTTTTATCGCTAATATCTGCAATATTTTTACCATTAGGCTTTTTAACCGGTCTTTTGGGCGTCAATATTGGTGGCATACCAGGAGCTGAAACAAACTGGGCATTTGCAGCATTCTGTGGCGGGTTGTTTGCACTAATCGCCTTCCAAATGTACTTATTTTACCGCCTTAAATGGTTATAGCATTGTTTTTAATAAAAAAGGACGCCGAAGCGTCCTTTTTATACTTGTATTTTACTCTTCACTACAGCGTAATTCAGCACTATTACTCATGCTTAGCCTCACAGACGGTAATAGCAAACCAATGGGAGTCTATGCAATACAGTCCGTTATCTCTTACTAAGGTTACTTAGCATCTGCTGGTGCTGGTGCTTTTTCAACTGAGACTAGCTCAACTTCAAAAACCAATGTTGAATTAGCCGGAATCGTACCCGAATCGCGTTCGCCGTATGCTAATTCTGATGGAATAACAAATTTATACTTAGCGCCAACAGGCATTAACTGAACGCCCTCTGTCCAACCAGGGATCACACGATTGAGAGGGAATTTAGCGGTTTCACCACGAGCATATGAACTGTCAAATTCAGTGCCATCAATTAAGGTGCCACGGTAATGTACTTCAACAGTATCTTCAGCGGCTGGCTTTTCACCACTACCGGCTTCTAACACTTCATACTGCAAACCAGACTCAGTAGTCGTTACGCCTTCTTTGGCTTTGTTATCTTCTAAGAATTTTTTGCCATCAGCAATCGCTTTAGCCGCTAATGTCTCAGCTTGCTCTAAACGCTTGTCGTTTAATTTTTTATCTAGGTTTTGTAATACAGTCTGCATTTCTTCTTCGGTTAGCTGCATTTCTTCGCCTAAGCCATCACTAAAGCCTTTAATTACCATGGCACGATCAACAGCAAAACCTAATTCTTCTTGCTCTTTAAGGTGACCTGACATGTATTTACCGATTGAACCACCCACACTGTATGCTTCTTTTTGCACGTCAGTTGTTATCTCAACTTTCTTTTGGGCAACGTCTTGGTCTTGATTACACGCAGTAAGGCCAACAACGGCTAATGCAACTAACGATAATTTGTAAATAGATTTCATTAAAGCTTCCTCAGCATCCTTTAGTGGTTACAATAACCTTAATACATTCAATCAATGAGATGTTTAAGTGGTCATGTTAATTTGCCACTTTATACTAGTTAAAACGGTTATACCATTGGGTAAACCTTATATGACAAGGTTTAAGACAATATTTCAAGGGGCAAGTTCATGACACGAGTTCCAATGCTGGTTTTTTGGTCACTATTTCCTTGCGTATGGCTATTATCGGCATGCCAACCTTCACCAAGCAAAGTCATGGTACTGACAACCGATGCCAGTTATAGCGCCAGCTTATCTAACGATGCTAACGTAGCAATAGTCAGTACTGCAAATAATGGTGTGCAAGTATGGGATTTAGCAGGCCCAACAATGTCTTATCAATGGCTACAAGGAAAAAAAGAGAACACCAGCAATGTCATTGATACCGCCATATCAGCCAACAAGGTTTTCGCTGCAACCATTAGCAGTAGTTCATTAGCCATATGGCGTTTAAATGATGGTAGTTCTGTTGGTTGGTGGTCACTTCCCTCTTACGCCCAAAACGTGGCCATAGCAAATAACGGTCAAACGTTAGTCGGTCTCGTTGATGGTTCTGTGATGTCATTATCACCGCAAAAAAATCTATTGATTCAGTTTTTAGGTCACCAAGAGAAGGTCAATAGTGTATCTATCAGTGCCGATGGCCAAAAAGCACTCAGTGGCGGCAATGACGGTAATGTTATTTTGTGGCATAGCCAAACAGGCCAGCCAATACACCAGTGGCAATTAAACTCACGAATAACAAAAGTATTAATTAATGACAGTGGTAGTTTAAGTTTTGCAAGTGATATCACAGGTAATGCGACGGTATGGCAATCCGAACCAGGTACCGCATTAAGTCAATTAAAAATCATTCGCAGACAAATGAACTTTTCCTCAGCTCGCTTTGTCCATAACGATCAGCAATTACTTACAGGCACCCCATCCAGGGAAATTTTTTTATGGCAAACAGATTCTGGTAAAAAGTTGGGGCACTGGCAAGTTCAACTCAGTAAAAACAGCCAAAACAAAGGCGCTGTAGTATACTCTGCCGCAATGACAGAACAGGGTTCGATAGTCAGTATTAGCAGTCAAGGTCTCGTTGAGTATTGGCAGCGTTAATCAATCAATAAGAGGTCAACATGGAGCAAGTGCTACAAAAAATTGATGATCTTGAAATGAAGTTATCATTTCAAGATATCACCATTGAAGAGTTAAACCAAGAAGTGATAAAGCTCAATACATTAGTTGCCAGACAACAACAGCAAATGATATTAATGGTCAACAAAATGCAAGCTATGGAGCCCAGCAACATGGCTTCTCAAGCAGATGAAACACCGCCACCGCACTATTAATGTCATCATAATAGACATAATAACAACCTAAGATAGAATGCTTTATTGGTGAATGGCTTATTATTTTCAATTAACAAGCAGCGGGCCTACATGCAATTAAATCAACACCTCACAATAGCAACAACAGGCGATAACATTCTCACGCTGACGGCTGAACCTGTGACGGTGTTTGATGATGCATTACACGCTCTAGTTAATAACATGCTAAGCACTATGCTGAATGCAAATGGTGTGGGGATTGCAGCAACGCAAGTCTTCAGTCGAAAAGCATTGTTTATCATGGCATCAAACCCAAATGAACGCTATCCTGACGCCCCCAAAATGGACCCGACAGTGGTAATAAACCCTAAAATTTTATCTTTTTCACACGCTACAGAAGCAGGGGTTGAAGGGTGTTTATCTCTCCCAGGAAAACGTTTATCCATTTTGCGACACAGCCAAATTGAAGTGCAATACCAGTCACTTGATGGGCTACAACAGCAAGAGACATTAAACGGATTTGTGGCGCGTATTTTCCAGCATGAATACGACCACTTACAAGGTATCACCTTACTGGAACGTATCAAGCTTACGACTACGTCGGTTGAGGTCTCCCCATGCTAAAATCAGTTTGGGTCGCGCTAATACTTATAATTGGGTTAACTGGCTGCGCTTACAACAGCATATTTATTAACTACCCGTCACAAATAGCGCCGTTTAAACAACAGCTCAATAGCAGTACACCAGAGGCTAACATCAAAGAGTTAGCAGATAATATTAATGGCAATGACGGTTTACTGTACGCCCAAGAAGCTGGGCGTATCATGCAAATTGCTGGTAATTTTACCCGCAGTAAAACCTATTACCAACAGGCCATTAACGCCTACCAAGCCTTTGACGATAAAGCGACCGTCAGCGCCAGTAAAATTGGTGCAGGAGCAAGTAGTATTTTATTAAACGATAATGCCATACCTTATCGTGGGCCAGGTTATGAACGCATTATGCTGCATCAATATCAGGCATTAAATTATTTATTTAGCGGTGATTCACAAGGAGCCCTTGTTGAAGTTCGTCGTAGCAATGAATTACAAAGTATGGAACAAGCTCGATATCAGCAATCTCAAAAATCAGTGCAAAATATGGCCAATGGCACTATCGACGCGCAAGTGGCTCAATTAAGTCAAGAAGCCGGTAGTGTTACCAGCTCATTTTTAAATGCTTACAGTTACTATGTCACAGGTTTATTGCACGAATTGGCTAATGAACCCAACGACGCCTTTATCGATTATCGCAAAGCTGCCCAAATTACCCCTGATAATACATATTTACAGCAGGATTTAGTCCGCTTAGCAAAACAACTTGCTATGCCACAATATGATGAATTTAAAAAACGTTGGGGAGACGCTGTGCTACCCACAGCAAATCAAGGACAAGTGGTATTTATTGTTGAACGTCACTTTGTACCCGAAAAGCAAAGTATCACAGTCCCCTTCTTATTGAGCGGTAATTGGCAAACGGCATCGTTAGCCACTTATCCGCCACAACACCAATCATTGGACGAAAGTAAAATTCATGGTTTAGACCAAACACTTGTTGCCCAAAACATTGCCAATATCAATGCATTAGCGATAAATGCTTTAAAAGAAGATTTGCCGGCAGCGTTATTTCGTCAAGCTGCTAGGGTTTACGCAAAATACCGATTAAACCAAAGTGCCCAGAGCAACAGCCGAAGTGCAAACAACCAAATTGATGCCGGCGCAATGGTAATGCAAATTTTCAATATCATTAGTGAACAAGCCGACCGCAGAAGTTGGCTCACATTGCCGCGACAAGCACAAATAGCAAAACAATTTGCAACTGCTGGCGACTACGTAATTAGTTTAAATGATAGCCAAAATGTAAAAGTGGAAGTAAAACCAAACCGTACAACATTAATTTGGGCAATAGAGACTGGAAATTATACCCGTTTTTATTCGATAATCATTTGATAGACGATAGCCTCTTATCAACTGTCACTCATCACCAATGGAATTTATTATGAAAAATAATTTAAAAATGATATTTGTATTAGCAGCAGTGGTGGGATTGAGCGCCTGTCAATCTAAAGTCGAATATGGCGATGCCACTGAAGTCGAAACCGTTAATGAAAATTTTGGTTCAACCGATCTACAAGATATTGCCGCTAAAATGGTCGACAGTATGATGACGTTTCCACCCGTGATTGTCATGACCCAAACTAACCGCCCCATTATTTTTATTGATAAAATTAAAAATAAAACTTCTGAGCATATCGACACAGAGTCAATTACCGACACCATTAGCAACAAACTATTGCGGTCAGGTAAGTTTCGCTTTATCGACATGACCAAAGTTGATACCGTGCGTAAACAGCTCGATTATCAAAATAATGCAGGTATGGTAGACCCATCAACAGCCATTAAATTTGGTCGCCAGATTGGCGCCCAGTATATGTTATACGGCAATTTATCTAGCATCGTTAAACAAGACGGCAGCACCAAAGATGTGTACTACAAAATGACCATGCGCTTAATGGATCTTGAATCCGGTTTAATTGAATGGTCTGACGAAAAAGAAATTCGTAAAGTTAAATCAAAATCATTTTTAGGCTTGTAAAAGCAAGTTTATCGCTTTAAAGCCGACATCGTTGTCGGCTTTTTCATACACTCAATAATAAGTTAGGAACACTAACGTGAAATTGTTACCCACTGAATTATGTCGTTCACGGATGATTAAAACCAGTCTCATTGCATTATGTTGTGCTAGTGTAATCAGCTGTAGTAGCACAGTCTCAACCTCATCTTTTCAACGAGATGGCACAGCCAATATTAGTCAAGCACAAGCGCAAGCACGTTCAAACATCATGTCTAATGTGCAATACGAACTGACCTTTTTCCTTAGTGAGCAAAGCCAATTCAGTGCAAAATCAGTAGTACACTTTGACCTAAGCAGCGTGCCTAAATCGCTTACGTTAGATCTAAATAAAGCCAATGTTCAACAATTTATTATTAACGGCACCAAGGTTTACCCTAATTACAATGGCGCTTACTTCACTTTAAATCAGAGTCTATTAGCCAGTGGTAGTAACACTATTGAAATAGAGTTTACTCGAAATCACAGCACCAATGGCGAAGGGCTACACCGTTTTGTAGATCCAGTAGACAGTAAAGTTTACTTGTATTCGCATTTTGAGCCTGCGGCCGCGCAACAAATGTTTGCGGTTTTCGACCAACCAGACCTTAAAGCCAGTTATCAAATTAATGTCCACGCTCCCAAAGACTGGCAAGTCATCAGTGCCATGCGTGAAACCAGTGTGGTTGACCAAGGTAACAGTAACTTATGGACCTTCCCTACCACCCCCAAATTAAGTCCATATAATTTCTCAATGCATGCTGGTCCATACAAAGTATGGCAAGACAACTCTGGCCGGTATCCAATGCGTTTATTCTCACGTCAATCTGTTGCTAACCAGGTCACGCCTCAAGATTGGTTTACCTACACCAAGCAAGGTTTAGACTTTTTTGATCGCTACTTTGGTATTGCTTATCCATTTAAAAAGTACGACCAAGTATTAGTACCAGACTTTCTCTACGGAGCAATGGAAAACGCCGGTGCAATTACGTTCTCAGAAGACCGTTTCTTGTTTAACGCCAAAATGACTGCCGAGCAAAAAGAGCGTTTAGCAGGCGTGATCATGCACGAAATGGCACATCAATGGTTTGGCGACTTGGTCACCATGAAGTGGTGGAATGGATTATGGTTAAATGAAAGCTTTGCCTCATTTATGGGGACATTAGCCACCAGTGAAGCCACCGAATTTAGTCATGCTTGGCGCACCTTTTATGCATCAGGCAAACAAGCTGCTTATCATCAAGACAGCTTAGTCACCACCCATCCAATAGAAGTCCCAGTGGCCACCAGCCAAAACGCATTTGATAACATCGACGCCATTACTTATCAAAAAGGCGCTTCTACCATTAAACAATTACGCCATTTACTCGGAGAAGAAACCTTCCGCAGTGGTGTGAGCCAATATTTACAACAATACAGCTATAAAAATGCTGAGTTAGCTGATTTTATTAATAGCCTCGCTCAAGCAAGCAACCGAGATTTATCTCTATGGACCCAAGAGTGGCTATATGCGGCTGGGGTGAACACCATCAAAGCTCAATACACTTGTCAAGGCCCCCAAATAGACTCGTTTGCTATCGTGCAAACCGCCGATGATAGCCAACACCCAACCCTTCGAGAGCAACGAGTGCAAATTGGCTTATTCAATAAGAATAAGTATGGTTTTGAAAAGCAACAAGTGGTGGCAGCAACCTATAAAGGGGCTTACACAGAGATAGATCAACTGATAGGTGCAACCTGTCCAGATTTGGTCTACCCAAACTATGATGACTGGGGATTTGTAAAAGTAGCGCTGGACGCTAATTCGTTTAACACAGCTAAGCAATCTCTGGGACAAATAACCGATCCATTACTGCGTTCTATGTTATGGCAAAGTATGTGGGACAGTGTAATTGATGGAAATACGCCACTGGATCAATTTTTAAATATCGCATTAATCAACGCCCCACTCGAGAAGGATTACACCATCCTTGGTCAGGTATTGGGTAATTTACAACGAGCTAAAAATTATCTTGATCTAATGGCACCAATGCATGCAAATTATAATAACAAAATATCCAAAGCACTCAGTCAAATGAGCCTGCGAATGAGTATGGAATATTATCGAAATAGCGACTTCCAACGGCGCTGGTTCGACGCATACATCAACTTATCAAGCAATGGAGATGCCTTAAAGCACATTCAATCTTTACTGCAAGGTAAAAGCCACATAAAAGGCCTGACCATAGACCAAGATCTACGCTGGGCGATGATCCAACAACTAAACCGTTATGACTATGGTGATGCTCAAGCCTTACTTGTGCGCGAGAAAAAAGCAGATCAATCTGACTCAGGTGAAAAAGCAGCAATAGCCGCTGAAGTTATCCGTCCACAGTCATCACTCAAACGCCAGTGGCTAAACACCATCGAACATAATGACAGCATGCCATTCTCAAAAATTCGGGTCGCGATGAATAACCTCTACCCTGCTGAACAAAAGTTATTAAGTGCCGCAACCACAGAGCAGCGTCTTACTAACTTAGCGCTAATGGACAGCAAAGGGCCGGTATTTATGCGTAGTTTTGCCTCTAAACTGATTCCAACCGACTGCAGTTCGGCCAACATAGATGCACTTAGCAATGTATTAAATAATGAAACCAGTTTATCTACATTAACAAGGCGAGCATTGCTCGAAACTCGCCAACAAGAACAACGCTGCGTGAAGATAAAGCAAACCTTGAAATAATCATAAATGTTAAACGCTTTAAAATCAAAACGGCGCTGATATTTATCTGCGCCGTTTTATTGTCAAACAGACGATTCAACTGCGAACATTAAAACGCATCATCACTGGGGCATGATCTGTGCTGTCGCTATCTCGTTCATAGTCAGGCCGAACGAGATGACGATCGAATGTTTGATAGTCGACTATATGAGCAAGGTTTTGTTGTTGTGTGGGATTAAATTCACTCGACACCAAGATGTAATCGAGCACAGAACCACTATTGCCATAGTAATGTGTCGGTTGTCTAACTGTATGAGGCTCATTATCGATTACCGACCCCGATTCGAATTCATCCTCAGCTAAGGTTGCATTGCGCTTAGTTGCGGCAATAAACAACTCATAACTGTCAAATAAACTACTTTGTTGTAACTCTGCCATAAGTGACGTTTCACCGAGTTTGGCTAGGCAAGGATCTTCAATGTCACTTCGAAATACTCGTAATTGATTGTTAAAGGCGGCTAAAATCTCGCTCCCCATGGTGTCATTAAAGTCACCCATTAACATAAAGGGTTGCTGACTTTGTTGTCGTCGCATCAACATTTGATGGCACAACAAAGCGGCTTCACTACCACGCTGTAAACTGGATGCCCAACGTCCAAGTACTTGCCTTGCGACAAAATCAGCTCCTCCGTGTAAACCACTATGACTAATGTCATCACGACTAACACCACTTCGCTTGGACTTAAGGTGAATCACATAACAATCGCATGGACCAAAAATAGGAAACAGTATCGTTGCTCTAAGCGGTTTTCGGCTAAAATAAAATGATTCGGCTAACCCTAATAAATTCACCCATTGAGGGTCGGGAATGACATTGGCAGAATCAATAATAGGATATTTTGATGCTATAGCGACCACAGGACTACGATAAACATAATCACTGATCACCTCAGGTAAATCCAACACAGCAAAATACTCATAGCCAACAGACTTAGTCAGTTTAGCTAAGGCATCGGGACTGAACACCTCTTGAAACCCAATTACATCAGGTTGATTTTGATGAATAAAATCACTTAACCAAGCACACTTTTTTTGCCACTGTTTATCACTATAGATATTTTCAAAGTCGTAAAAGGCATGAGGAGGTTCAATAAAATTAAACAGATTTATGCTTACAACACTGAATGTAAGCGCAGGAATTGGAATGGAGGATGTGCTATTTACTTGCAAAATATCTTGTTCCCAGTAAAACCTCCATCAAGAGTACTGGCAACATGCTGATTTGTCTAATATACACCTTGAAATTAACAACTTAAAAAAGAAGTGAACCAAAATTAACTGACCAACGTAATGCATTACAAACACACTAACAGATAACTTGAGCGTCACCGAGATAAAATGACCCTCTATGTTTTGATCTACCAATATCAATACCCCCACTTCGGCTTATCCTTCACCCTGATAAGCCATTTTTTTAAGTCTTTTTTGCTACAGCACAGAGATTTATCTCACTATAATAAATAGGGAATATAATGAAACGCCTCAATAAACTAGGCGAAAACATTGGCACAATAACGAAAACAGTTATTCGCATTACATTGGTATTATCAATTTCCCAGCCAGCAATGAGCGCCACAGAGGACAAGATGCTATTTTACTTTACTGATTTAAATCACTTTACAAAGTGGAACATCAATAACGACAGCGTGATGGGCGGCGTTTCACAAAGCCAAGTAAGCATTGATGACCAACAACAGTTGCTACTATTTACTGGCTCAGTGTCATTAGAAAATAATGGCGGCTTTGCATCAACAGAGTCAGCCTTAACACATCAAATAACGGCTGAATCACAACTTGTCCTAGCAGTTAAAGGCGATGGAAAAACCTATCAAATTCGCCTTAAAACACCAAATTTAGCATATGGTGAAGCCTATGTAGCAAACTTTAACACTCGTGCCAATCGACTCACTCAACATGCTTTTACCCCTGAAGACTTTACGGTTAGCTTCAGGGGACGAGTGGTTGCGAATGCACCAGAATTACATTTTAAAGATATTGTTCGAATGGGCTTTTTAGTGGCACAAAAGCAACAAGGTCCATTTAAAATTGCGTTACACTCCATTCAATTCGACAAATAAACATTAAGTAAATAAGGGGATTCATTGAATTTACCAATGCAGATAAAAGGCATTATTTTTGACTTAGACGGCACCTTAGTTGAGTCCAGTTTAGACTTTGATTTAATTCGCCAGCAAATTGGTTGCCCCGATGGAATAGATCTACTTAAATACGTCGACAACCTCAGCTGCCAAACCACTCAAGCCAGCGCAAACCACGTTATACTTGAACATGAATATCAAGATGCCATTAACGCCAAACCCATAAAAGGAATGACCGAGCTTATCGACGCGATTGAAGCCGCGCGCTTACCCACGGCCATTGTGACCCGTAATAGCCTTACTGCCAGCACAATAAAAATACAACAAAATAATATCGCTATCGACCAAGTACTCACCCGAGAAGACTACCCAGCAAAACCGGCGCCAGATGCATTACTGGCCATTGCAACGCAATGGCAAATAGCTCCGCAGAATATAATTTATGTAGGTGATTACTTATACGACATTCAAGCTGCCAATAATGCAGGCATGATTGCTTGTTTGATCACCCATGGTATTGAAAATAGTTATCAACATTTAGCGGATATTGTTATAGATGAGCTAAGCCAACTACTGCCATTACTGACTCCCACAGAAAAGTATTAATCACATAAATCAAATGATGACGATGAGAACAATATGAACCGATTTCACCCCAAAAAATTACTCCACAGTAAATGGACTAAGATTAAAGTGATTAACAAGCTCAAGCATTTTAGCGTCATAAAAGTGGAATATGACGAGCAACAAAATGTCATTGAATGCGTTATTCGTGCCGAACTCACAGTCGAAGAGTTTTCCATCGATTGGCATGATCTTAAAAATCCACAGCTGTGGAAAATGGGCTGGCAGTAATCAGTAATAGAAAATCCCAACCTGAAGAATTTAGCTAAATGATCTTTTTGATCTTAATAGAAAAATAATCCATTTATCTCGAACATAGGCTAACCACAAGAATTTATCAGACTCTAAGCAACAGAATACATGTGATACCAATCCCATTAAATATCTGGTCAGTTCAGAGTCTCTCAGGTTTTTCAATTCAAGGCACATTGATGTAGAAATGGTTGTTGCCTTTTAAATCGATGTAACACAGAAGTGGAATACCTGAGAGACG